>JANPGE010000188.1:0-5084 GCA_031423805.1 Segetibacter sp.
TTTTTTACAGAGGCGAAAAATGTTTGTGTAGAATTATAGAACGCTGATTGTTATGATGATGAAGATAAACGCAGATAAATCATAACAAATCAAAACCATCATAATTATCTGTGTTCAATTTTTATCTATGAGTGAAATAATAAAAACGGATAATGCTGCCAAACCATTAGGAGCTTACCCACATGCCCGTAAAGTTGGTAATTTACTTTTTCTCTCTGGTATTGGTTCGAGAAATGCTGTTGACAATTCTATCCCCCGATTGGTTCAAGATGAACAAGGCAACATTATTAGTTACGACATAGAAGCCGAAACCAAACAAGTCTTTGCAAACGTGAAAGCAGTGCTGGAAGCCAGCGGCAGCAGTTGGGATAAGATTGTTGATGTCACCGTTTTTCTAACAAATATGAAACAGGATTTTCCGATTTACAATAAAATTTATGGAGAGTATTTCAAAGATGTGAATGCCTGCCGTACTACAGTTGAAGTAAAAAGTTTACCAACACCAATCGCAATAGAACTAAAAGTAATCGCAACAATTGACTAACCCTTTGTGTCCCTTTGTGCCTTCGAGTCTTTGTGCTAGCCCCGTCAACAATGCGGGGGTTAAAAAAAACATACAATGCAAAACACCCTCACATACGCCCAACAACAAGATGAACAGGATTCATTAAGTCATTTCAGAAGCAAATTTTACATTCCGCAAATCATTGGGAAAGACAGTATTTATTTTACCGGAAACTCTTTGGGTTTGCAACCAAAATCTGCAAAAAACTACATTGAAACGGAACTGGAAGATTGGGCATCGCTTGGAGTAGAAGGTCATGTTAATGCTAGAAATCCATGGGTTTCTTACCATGAAATGTTTCCACCACTGCTTGCCAAAATTGTTGGTTGTAAGGAAAATGAGGTAGTTGCCATGAATCAACTGACGGTCAATCTTCATTTGTTAATGGTTTCATTTTACCAGCCAACAAAACAACGTTACAAAATCATTTACGAAGCAAAAGCTTTTCCTTCCGATCAATATGCGTTTGAATCTCAAGTACAGTTTCATGGATTAAATCCCAATGAAGCAATTATTGAAGTAAGCCCAAGAGTGGGCGAACACACTATTCGTCAAGAAGACATTCTCAAAGCAATTGAAGACAATGCGGATTCACTTGCCTTGGTCTTATTTGGCGGAGTGAACTATTATACCGGGCAATTGTTCGATATGAAGTCTATTACTGATGCCGCTCACAAAGCCGGTGCTTATGCGGGTTTTGACCTTGCTCATGCTGCCGGAAATGCAGAATTGCATTTGCATGATTGGGAGGTTGATTTTGCATGTTGGTGTTCTTATAAATATCTAAACAGTGGTCCGGGTGGGGTTGCAGGTATTTTCATCCATGAGAAACATACGACCAACAATGCCCTTCCACGTTTTGCAGGTTGGTGGGGAACAAGTAAAAGCAATCGGTTTAAAATGCTGCCGGAGTTTGAACCAATTCCTACTGCTGAAGGTTGGCAGTTGAGCAATGCACCCATTTTCTCTATGGCGGTTCATAAGGCATCATTGGATATTTTTGAAGAAGCAGGATTTGAAAACCTTTTGGCAAAAGGAAGAAAGCTGTCCAATTATTTGCTCTTTGTTTTAGATGAGATAAACGCTTCACAAAATCACAAGGTGATTGAAGTGATTACCCCCCGCATCGAAAAAGAAAAAGGTTGTCAGGTAAGTATGCTTATGTTGGAAAGAGGAAAAGAAATATTTGAAACACTAATTTCAAAAGGAGTAATTGCAGATTGGCGTGAACCCAATGTAATACGTGTAGCACCAACACCGCTTTATAATAGCTTTGAAGATGTGTGGCGGTTTGGTGAAATTATTTCGGGAATATTGATGTAGTTTTTTCGCTAATTGAATTGTGCCTACACTGTAGGCACAATTCAAGTTGGGTTTAATGTTAATGTGAAATTTTTATTTTTCAGTTAATTTTTCATGCTAATTGATCGTTTAATTTTAATCGGGTATTTATAAATCCACAGAAAGCAGTTGCTGGAAGAAGTAGCAAAAGAAATAGAAAATTTTGAAGAAAATGGAAAGTAATGCAGTAAATATAAATGAGCATAACACTATGAAAAAAGAAGTAACGATTGTAGGTGCAGGATTAGTTGGCTCGTTGTTGAGCATATACCTCGCAAAAAGAGGCCATAAGGTCAACATATATGAACGCCGCAACGATATGCGTAAAGAGCAAATGAGTGCAGGCCGTTCTATTAACCTTGCACTAAGTGATAGAGGTTTACTTGCTTTGGAAAAAATTGGCCTTTCTGATGATATCCGCAAGATATGTATTCCCATGCACGGTCGTTACATTCATAACCTGGATGGAACTCATGCTTATCAGCCATATGGAAAAGAAGGACAGTATATAAACTCGGTGTCAAGAGCTACGCTCAATATGAAACTGATGGATCTTGCAGAGCAAATAGGCAACAAAATTCATTTCAATGAAAAATGTACCGCTATTGATTGGAAAAAGAATGAAGTAACTTTTGAAAATGCTACAAGTAACGAACATTCATCATTCGACTTTCAATTGCTTTTTGGTAGCGATGGTGCGTTTTCAGCGGCACGTTTACAACATCAGTTGCAGCATGAAAAGTTTGACTACAACCAATATTATATAGACTGTGGCTACAAAGAACTAACTATTCCACCCACTGCCGATGGAGAATTTGCCATGGAGGTAAATGCCCTCCACATTTGGCCCAGAAAGGATTATATGCTTATTGCATTGCCCAACCTTGATAAGACATTTACATGTACTTTATTTTTTCCTTTTGAAGGTGAGCAATCATTTTCCAAATTAAATACAAAAGAAAAAGTTGTTGCGTTTTTTGAAAAAACATTCCCCGACATTATAAATTTAGCCCCAAATTATGTAGAGGAATTTTTCAACAATCCAACTTCATCATTGGTTACTGTAAAGTGTTTTCCATGGATAAGAGATAACAAGTTTGCATTGATTGGCGATGCTGCACATGCTATAGTCCCTTTCTTTGGACAAGGGATGAATTGCGGGTTTGAGGACTGCCGGGTGCTGGATGAATTGATAGATCAATACGGTGATGATTGGTCTGCAATCCTGCGGCAATACCAAACCATGCGCAAGCCCGATGGTGATGCCATTGCCGATCTTGCGGTTAACAATTTTACAGAAATGCGTGACCGCACTGCCGACCCATCATTCCTTTTACAGAAAAAAATTGAAGCCCGTTTGCACGAAAAGCATCCTGATAAGTGGATACCAGCCTACTCACAAGTCACGTTCAGCCCACACATCCGCTATAGTGAAGCGCTGCGCAGGGGATTGATGCAAGAGGCAATCATGCAGCAGGTTATGAAAACAGATGGAATCAAAGAAAAGTGGGACAGTGAGGAAGTTGAGCAAATGATCTTGGCAAAATTGTAGCGTTTATTTTTCAAACATAACTATTCATAATAATCCTAAAAATCTGCGTTCTATTATCATGAACCGCCAAAAACTCATTTCACATATACAACAAAAGCAAAACTATCTCTGTATTGGTTTGGATACGGATGTCGATAAAATTCCCAAACATTTGCTTTCCTATGCTGACCCTGTTTTGGAATTCAACAAAGCCATCATTGATGCAACCAAAGAGCATTGTGTCAGTTATAAAATCAACACAGCATTTTATGAAACTATGGGTGTTAAGGGTTGGCAAACATTCAAAGACACAGTTGACTACATACCATCAACACATTTTACCATTGCAGATGCAAAGCGGGGAGATATTGGAAACACTTCTGCTCAATATGCCAAGGCATTTTTTGAAACTTATGGATTTGATGCTGTTACAGTTGCGCCTTACATGGGGCAAGATAGTATTCAACCATTCCTTGATCATAAAGACAAGTGGACAATAGTATTAGGGCTTACATCCAACAAGGGAAGTGAAGACTTTGAGCAGTTAATGGTAATCAGTGGAGCCATAGAACCAAGACATTTTTACGAAGCCGTCATGCAAAAAGTCGCATCATGGGGAACTCCGGATAACCTTATGTTTGTTATAGGTGCAACCAAAGCAGAAGAGCTTGCTGCAATAAGAAACAATTATCCGGAACATTTCTTTCTTGTTCCAGGCGTTGGCACACAAGGTGGTAGCCTAAGCGATGTAAGTAAAGCTGCCTTAACGAGTGATGGCGGGCTTTTGGTAAATGTAAGCCGTGCAGTTATCTATGCCGCCAACGATAAAACATTTGCAGAAAAGGCAAACTTTGTGGCTGCCGAATATGCTACGGAAATGAAAAGTTTCTTTTAGTATTGTATATACTTATATAGTTTTAGACCATACAATTACTTTATTGCTTTGTTATCTTTGTTCCAGTTGTGTGAAAAAATTTTACTCAGCACAAGTTCAGCCCATCTTTTATGCTCCTTGCCCGAGTAGTGTAATTTATCACCTGTAAGTAATGTTTCATCATTTGCAACCTCTCTCGTACCCGGCGTTATGTTTATATAATGCACATGGTTAACTGCCGACAAGCTTTCATTTATATTATTGAATGCATCAATCTCTGCAGCTATTGTAACTCTGTCCCTGCCTTCGGCAAATGGGGTAGCGCCCCAATCAGGTATTGAGAGTACAATTACTTTTTCAGGATTGTTGTCAGCAAGACTAATGGACTTGTTCAATAACCACTCGAAGTCGGTTTTGTATTCTTCTGCTGATAGATTTCTGTATTGATTATTTACACCAATTAGTAAGGTGACATAATCATATTTATCCAATAGAATAGTATGAGCTATTTGGTCTTTCAATTCAAAAGTTGTCCAACCGGTTTTAGCAATAATTTCTGGTGCATGAAAATGCAAACCTTCCTTCCTTAAAAGTTGTAAAAGCTGATAAGGAAAGCTTTCGTGTAGCCGCACACCTTCGCCTATAGTGTACGAATCGCCGAGGCAGAGGAGGGTGGGGGTGGGCATGGATAATAATTTTTGGTAAAATTAAAACCTTATGTTGAAAGATTTGTTTGCTAAAAACTTTGTTGTTAAATTCAAATTGTCTTTCTT
>JANPGE010000189.1:0-28953 GCA_031423805.1 Segetibacter sp.
CAAATACAGGTTGTTATTCATCCGCAAAGCATTATCCACAGCATGGTGCAGTTTGAGGACGGCAGTATGAAAGCACAAATGGGTCTTCCTGATATGAAACTGCCCATTCAGTATGCGTTAGCATTTCCACATCGCTTACCCAACAATTCGCCAAGGCTTAATTTCAGACAATACCCGAGCCTTACTTTTGAAGAACCGGATATAAAAACCTTTAGAAATCTGGCCCTAGCTATGGAAGCTTTGAACAAAGGTGGTAACATGCCAAGCATACTTAACGCAGCAAACGAAATTGCAGTGTATGCATTCTTAAGAAACCGAATTGGCTTTCTGGATATGACAGAAGTTGTTGAACAAACCATGTTCAAAATCCCTTATATAGAAAACCCCACGCTGGAAGAATATTTTGAAAGCGATGGCGAAGCAAGGAGTTTCGCAGCTTCGTTGATTCAAATGTGAGTGTTTAAGGTAAGTGAAAAGTGTGAAGGATAAACCGTAGACATTTAACACTAAAAATTCTCTTTTAACTAAATACTTTAACAATTGCAGTGTTTTATGGTTTTATTTGCGCAAGGAATCAATGTGAAATCATTGCAATTCAATACTAAAAACACAATCGATTAGCCATTTATGGCTTAATAAAAAAGCAGATTTTAATACAATGACATTATTAGCTATAGACTGGAGCAGTGTAGGTGTAAAAACCGGACAATTTATTTTATCATTTTCCATATTGGTTGTTTTGCACGAAATGGGGCATTTTTTTCCGGCCAAATGGTTCAAATGCAGGGTTGAGAAATTCTACCTGTTCTTTAATCCGTGGTTTAGTTTGTGGAAGAAAAAAGTTGGCGATACAGAATATGGTCTGGGTTGGGTTCCCTTTGGCGGTTATGTAAAAATAAGCGGCATGGTGGATGAAAGTATGGACAAGGAGCAACTCAAAAAACCTGCTGAACCATGGGAATTCAGAAGCAAACCTGCCTGGCAGCGGCTCATTATTATGATTGGCGGTGTAGTAGTAAATATCGTACTGGCAATTTTGCTGTTTATTATGATTACCTATGTTTGGGGTGAGGAATATTTACCTGCTAAAAACCTGAAATTTGGGGTTCATGCAGATAGTCTTGCTACTCAAATAGGGATACAGGATGGTGATAAAATAGTTGCGATAGATGGTAAGCCGTTGGACAATTTTGGAACAATTGGTTCAGTAATTATTCTTGGCGAGGCAAAACAATTGCAGGTGGAGAGAAATGGAGAAAATGTAAATCTTACCATTCCCGAAGGGTTCATAAAAAAGCTGAACAAAAGTAAGTTAGAAGGATTCTTAGATGTGAGGGTTCCAACCTATGTTGATTCTGTAAGTAAATCAGCCAATTTTATTGAAGGGCGTTTACAAAAAGGGGATCAGATTATAGCGTTTAACAACCAACCTGCGCCATACTTTAATGATTTAAATCGGTTGAAAAAGGGAAAAAGCAATCAGGAAGCTGTATTAAGTGTCTTACGTAACAATGATACAACAAAGGTAAAAGTTAAACTAGATGACAAATATCTTATTGGATTCATTCCACGCAACCCAGCAGAAATATTGGGAACTACAGTAAAAAAATATTCTTTTGTACAATCTATTCCTGTTGGTTTTGAACGCTGCTTTTCAACTTTGGGTCGGTATGTTACAGGACTTAAACAACTCTTCACCGGTAAGGTTAATCCGAATGATTCTTTGGGCAGTGTTATTAGTATTGGCAATACTTTCCCAAGCCTTTGGGACTGGCAAAGATTCTGGACTTTGACGGCCATTTTCTCCATTATACTTGCATTTATGAACATTCTGCCTATACCCGCATTAGATGGTGGCCATGCTTTGTTTACATTGGTAGAAATGGTAACAGGTCGTAAGCCAAGCGATAAATTTATGGAGTACGCTCAAATGGTGGGTATGGCTTTACTGCTGGGATTAATGGCATACGCATTGGGGCTTGATTTCTGGCGGCTGTTTAAACACTAAGTTGATGTAGTCAATGTGATAATGTAAGCAATGAGATAATGTGATAATTAACCAAGGTTTACCAACTGAATTATTCAATTTATTGAATTTAAAGGCCTTAAGATTACACTTATTTAGTATTATCACTCTCTATCATTCCGTCCCTAAGCCTTACAATTCTTTTGGCATACTTTGCTATATCTTCTTCGTGTGTTACCAATATTACTGTATTGCCGCCTTCCTGTATTTTGGCAAATATTTCCATTACTTCTACAGATGTCTTGCTGTCAAGGTTACCGGTGGGTTCATCTGCAAGAATAATAGCAGGATTGTTTACCAAAGCCCGGGCAATAGCTACCCGTTGTATTTGACCACCACTTAATTCGTTAGGCTTATGGTGGCTTCTGTCTGCAAGACCTACCTTCTCCAACACAGCCATTGAACGATCAATTCTTTCTTTTTTGCTTACTCCTGCATATACTAATGGTAATGCAACATTTTCTGCGGCAGAAAGGCGCGGCAGCAGATTAAATTGTTGAAATACAAAACCAATTTCTTTGTTCCTCACCTCCGCTAAATCATTGTCGGGCATCTTGCTTACATCTTTTCCGTTCAGAATATAAGCCCCGCTAGTTGGACTATCCAGACAACCCAAAATATTCATCAGTGTACTTTTTCCTGAACCGGAAGGCCCCATAAGTGCAACATATTCATTTTTGAAAATGTCAAGATTTATTCCTTTAAGCACGGGAATAGCCTGGTTGCCCATGAAGTAGCTTTTCTGAATGTTGTCAAGATGTATGATAGAACTCATTTTTTGAGTTTAGCGTTTTAATTAAATAATTCAACTTCTACTTTTCGCATAAATCAATTTGAAAAAATTTATGTGCTTTTATTAATCACCTTGGGTACTTTAAAATATTGATCATCTTTTAATGGTGCATTCCTTAGGCCCTCTTCCCTACTTATAGAACCCTTTACTTCATCTTCCCGTAGCACGTTTACTTCATTTGTCATAAACAACAAAGGCTCTACCCCGGTTGTATCAACTTCATTTAATTTTTCAATAAATGAAATCATTTTTTGGAGGTCAGTTTTTATTTCCCCTTTTTCTGCGGCATCAAAGCTAAGTTTTGCAAGACTTGCAAGGTTATCAATTAACTGTTCATTTACCTCCATATATAAATATTGAAACAAAAATAAACGAATGGGCGCAAGTAATAATAGTATTCTTTATGAAACTATAAAAACCTGTACTTTACTACAACTTAAAGTTTCAAATAAGCAATTAATTTTTGGTTTTTTATTCCGGTTATACAAAAAATATATTTTCTTATAAAGACATAAAAGGGAATGTATTGTAAGTAATAGAAAAACAGTAAAAATACTGACTTACTAAGGGTTTCAGCCCTCTTAAGAGTGAAAAAGGGTACGAGGATGCCCACATAATGTCTAAATATGAAACACCAATCCCAAATTGATAAAGATTAAACAATACCGTAAACTCTTTTTTCGTTTTTATAGATTACTATGAAAAACCAAAAAAGTATCAAAATTTTTATTGTTGAAGACGATCTGTGGTATAGCTCCATGTTGGAGTATTACCTGTCTCTCAACCCGGATTATGTCATCCAAAAGTTTGATTCAGCCAAAGCCGCTCTGGCCAAAATGCATGAAAAACCTGATGTTGTAACCCTTGACTACTCTATGCCCGACATGACCGGCGATCAGATTCTTACACAAATTAAAGAATCTAGTCCGGAAACAAAAGTCATTGTTATCAGTGGTCAGGAAGATGTAAAAATTGCACTGGACATGCTCAAAAAAGGTGCTTACGACTACATTGTAAAAGATGAGGATGCCAAAGACAGGCTATGGAATTCCATCATTAACCTACGTGAAAATGTTGAGCTAAAAAGAGAACTTGAAACACTGAAAGAAGAAGTTGGCCGTAAGTATGATTTCAGCAATGCAATCATAGGTAACAGCCCTGTAATACAACGGGTTTTTGGTATGATGGAGAAAGCTGCCAAGACCAACATTACTGTATCAGTAACAGGCGAAACCGGTACAGGTAAAGAATTGGTTGCTAAGTCTATCCATTATAATTCTCCCCGAAAAGGACAATCTTTTGTAGCAGTAAACCTTGCTGCAATACCTAAAGACTTGCTTGAAAGCGAACTTTTTGGTCATGAAAAAGGAGCTTTTACAGGTGCTATGGCCAGACGTATAGGTAAATTTGAAGAGTCTTCCAAAGGCACACTTTTTCTGGATGAAATAGGTGAAATGGATATTAATATGCAGGCTAAACTGCTAAGAGCCTTGCAGGAAAAAGAAATAGTTAGAGTTGGTAGTAATGAAGTAGTGAAAATAGACGTTCGTATAATAGTGGCAACGCATAGAAACTTATTGGAAATGGTAAAAAATGGCACTTTTAGAGAGGACCTTTACTACAGAATATTAGGATTGCCCATCAATCTTCCCCCACTGCGTGAACGTGAAAACGATGTACTCATTATTGCCAGCTATCTGATGGACAATTTCTGCAAAGAAAATAAATTACCCCGCAAATCACTTACTACAGAAGCCAAGAAAAAATTGATGGCTCATGCTTTTCCGGGTAATGTTAGAGAACTTAAGTCAGTAATAGAATTGGCCTGTGTTATGGCCGATGAAAAAGATATTGATGCAGAACATCTGAATGTTAGCTCACAAAATGTAATGGGCGACATCATGATGAAAGAGGCAACGCTTAAAGAATTTACTAACAAATTCATACAATTATTTTTAGATAAGTATAATTACGATGTATTGAAAGTAGCCCGTAAATTAGACGTTGGCAAATCTACCATATATCGCATGATACAAAATAAAGAAGTGTTTGTGAATAAAAAGTATGCTTACGAAACCAGCTTTATGAATTAGGGTCAATTTTTGTAATAAAATATTAAATCATTAATAAGCTTTAAATATATTTGATATGATTGGTGCAAGATTATTTGTGAATCAAGAAAAACTATACAATTTCAATCAGTTAAAAGAAATATACCCTGACAATGATGGGTTTTTAAAACATTTTGCAGGGATCTTTTTAAAAATCACGCCGTCTGATTGCTCCGAAATGATGATGGCAATGGAGGGAGGCGATTGGCAGTTGGTTTCCAAATATGCTCATAAAATAAAATCAACTATTGATAGTATGAATATAACCAGCATAAAAACAGAGATACGCACTATTGAAATGGATGCAAAAACTAAAACTAATATTGCTATCCTGCGTAAGTTAGGATTAAAAATAGAAAAAATTATTTCAGAAGTAGCCCTACAGGTAAAGGAAGATTACAATCTGTAGCTTCTAAAATCAGATTATTTTTACTATCCAAAAGAATCAAAGGTTAATACCGCCACTCACTTCAATACGTTGCCCACTTATCCAACCTGCTTCTGCAGAACATAAAAAAGCAACTATCCCTCCTATATCATCAGGATGTCCTACCCTGCCAAAGGGAGACATATTGCTTAGATATGTTTTCATTTGCGGATTGTTTCTTATGGCGGCGTTATTAAAATCAGTTTCTACGGGGCCGGGTGCAACTACATTTACAGTTATTCCCCTGCCTCCCAGTTCCTTGGCCAAACATCTGCTCAGTACCTCTATAGCCCCTTTCATAGAAGAATATACACTGTAACCGGGCACACAAAACCTTGTTGTACCACTTGAAATATTTATGATACATCCATTGTCTCTTAACAAGGGTAAGCATTGCTGTGTAAGAAAATAGACTCCCTTGAAGTGAACATTTACAAAGTCATCAAATAATGCTTCAGTTACCTCTGCAAAAGGTACAGTTGCCCCCATGCCTGCATTGTTAACAAGAAAATCAAAACCGTCTTTATTAAATTCATTTTTAAGCAGCTCCTTTAATTCTTTTACAAAAACCTCAATACTACCAGCCACTTTCAGATCTAACTGTAACGATGCTGCATGTATTCCCATATCACAAATAGTATTTACAACATCCTGCGCTTCATCTTTTTTACTTGCATAGGTAATAATCACATTACAACCTTTACTAGCAAGACTTAGTGCCATTGCCTTACCCAAACCTCTGCTTCCACCTGTTATAATTGCTATTTTTGTTTTCATTGATATTTTTTTATAAAGAAAGGCATTTTGAAATTTCTAAAAAATTAGTAAGCCCTGCAAATTAGTATGTAATTACCTGACACAAGTGGTGCTCCAAATGATTAACATAGTCATCTATCAAATATTCTAAAGTTACACTTAAACCACCGCCGGTATTTACTTTGAGAGTTAATTGTTCAACAGACAAGCTTTTAATTACCTGTAGAATGTGTTGGTTATAAGCTGTCCATAATGCTATTATTTGATGCCCGTTTTGATGCTGATAACCATTCAATTCATTCCACTTGTTTTGATCATAGGTAATTGTTGGAATGTGCTCTATTTGTGCCCTTATTATTCTATGATGATTATTAGTTGCACTGTCTATGAGGTGTCCGATTATTTCCTTCTTACTCCATTTAGCAGGGCTGCTTTTTTCAGAAAATTCAGGTTCGCCAATTGACTCCAATTTTGATGGAATTGTTTTGATTAAAAACTCTAATCGGGGTATAGATTGATTTATCATTTTACAGAACTAAATATTATTTTTCAAAACAATTTTTTCCACAAAAAGAACAGCGCCAATACCCAATGTGTATGCAAGCATATCTGTCCAGGCAAAGGTATTACCCATAATAATTTTTGCCATAAATGAATGTTGAAGCCCCAACATCCTGATAAGTTTAAAGTATTGGGTAAACTCCACCACGTAAGAAAATAAAAGTACCCCAATTGCCACTGTATATACTGATGCATTTAGGATGGATTGCACAAAACAATAGATTAGAATAACTACAAGAACATCTCCAAAATAAGGTCTGATCCAATCATCATGTACAAATAAAGCAATGAATATTTCTATTAAAAAGCATTGTTGTCCGAGATAAATAAAAGGGGTTAGGCTCATAGCCGCCCCTTTTATCATAGTTTTAAGTTACCACACCAAAAACTATGAATCAAAGTAACAATTATTTCGGACAGCACTTATTTTCTCAAGTAACTTCTTTATGTAATAAAGCTATTTTACAATCCTGCATTCAAAAAACCGGAGCCAACCGGCATTATAAGCAGTTAAAAACCTATGAACATTTCATTGCCATGTTGTACTGCGTTATCTCTGGCAGCACATCTCTACGTGAGATAGAGGCTGGACTTGGGATTGCACAAGGCAAGCTCAATCATCTGGGCATCGACTATGTACCTCCCAGAAGTACTCTGAGTGATGGTAATAAAAAAAGGCCTTCCAACGTATTCAAAGCTATATATGAACATCTTTATAGCTTGTACAAGCCAAATATCTCGGACAGCAGTTTGCCCAAAGCTGTGCTGGATAAATTATTTTTGCTTGATGCTACTGTTTTTGGCCTGTTCAAAGCCATTCTTAAAACTTCCGGAAGGCATGCAGACAATGGCAAAAAGAAGGGCGGTATTAAGAAGAACACGTTACTGCACGGAACAACCCTGATGCCCCATTTTATTGAGTTTTCTGCCGCAGCCGACCACGACCAGCAAATCTTTAAAGCGCTAAAACTGCCTGCCGGATCTTACATCGTATTTGATAAAGGTTACAATAACTATAAGCAGTTTGCCGCCTTTACACAGGCTTCAGTTTTCTTTATCACCAGGCAAAAGGAAAATGCTGTCTACCTACCTGCTATAGAGTGTTTGCATGATCACAGTAGTGTAGATCCTATACTGAAAGAAGAGCTGATTATACAGACATTTACCGATGATAATGACAATAAACAACAGATCAAACTTAGAAGAATAGCCTGGTGGGATGAAGGGCAACAAAAGGCTTATGAGTTTATTACCAATAATTTTGAACTGGATGCTGTCACCATTGCAAAGTTGTACCGATACAGGTGGCAAATTGAGTTGTTCTTCAAAAAATTAAAGCAAAACTTTCCACTGCAATACTTTGTAGGCGATAACCAGAATGCTATCGAAATTCAAATCTGGATGTCCATTATAGCTCTGCTGCTATTGTCCGTAATTCATGGCAGAAACAAAACAACTATGGCTTTCAGCGTATTTGTAACCGTAATCAAACTACACCTGTTCAACTATATCAGCATCAAACAACTGCTAATGGAATATAAAAAGAAAAAAAGCAGAAAAAACATTGAAACAGACTTGTTTAGTTCTGCATAAGCCCCCCTGCTATTGAAAATTTCAAAAGGGTAGCTGTAAAATCAATAACTCCAACAAAATTTATGGGCTAATACTAGTTTTGTCGGACAACAATGATTTAATATTGTAAAAAATCTGAAAAATGTTAATCATGGAAAAACAATTCAAGATCCTATTAGTTGTATTCCTTTTTTTTACTTTTCATGGTTACGGGCAGAAAGAAGATTATAATTGGATTTTTGGAAAGGGATTAGGATTAAATGTATCTGTTGACCCGCCTGTTCCTATTTCTGTTCCCTATGATTTTGACCAGCTGGAAGGATGCTCAACAATAAGTGATTCATTGGGAAATATCCTTTTTTATACAGATGGCGTAAGTGTATGGAATAAAAATAATTTTAAAATGCCTAATGGTTTTGGATTAGGGGGCTATAGTTCAAGTTCAACATCGGCTCTTATTGTTCAAAAACCACTAAATGATACGCTTTATTACATTTTTACGACTCCAGCGCAAGTGTGCTACACTTTTACTGGGCTTGGTTGTAGCTTGTATTATTCAATAGTAAACATAAAAGCTAATCAAGGTTTAGGAGATGTAGTTGTGAAAAATGTTCCAATAAAAGGCCCTGGGTTTTCGGTTTGCGAAAAGCTTATTGCAATTAGTCATAGTAATAACACAGATATATGGATTGTAACACAGAAAGCAAGTAATTGGCCGAATCTTGATTTTGCTTCTTTTTTACTAACACCCAATGGCATTGACACAAGCATCTTAGTCACAAGTCCTTCAGGGATGATAATTCATGTTGCAAATAACTGGGAGGGTGCTATTGGGCCAATGAAAGCATCACCAAATGGCAACAAGATTGCAGCAACTTTCACAGCACAAGACAAAGCAGGTTTATATGATTTTGACCAAAGTACGGGAGTCCTAACAAACCCAATAATATTACCCGGTAATTGTAATTGTAACACTAATGGTACAAGCAATAAATTTTATGGGGTAGAATTTTCGCCTAATGGAAATCTATTATATATTTCTACTGGCTTGTATGAGGGATTCGGATATCTGGGAGCGGGTCAATCTATTGCTCAATTTGATATTAGCCTTCCTTCCGGCTCGCAAATTATTGCTTCAAAAAATATTGTTGTTCAAAATCCAGCGAATCCAACGAATACATTAAACCTGGGGCAGTTACAATTGGCTCCAAACGGTAGAATTTATATTGCAACATCAAATATGTGGATGGGAGCGATTGATAATCCAGACATATATGGAAGTGGCTGTAATGCAACGTTCAGATCATTTCACGCAGGAAATTCAAGTGCTCAAAATAAAGCAATGAATTTCGGCTTGCCAGTCGTTTTTAAAAAACACTCCTCAAATCTCCCCCTCCACCTCCTCACCTTCACTGCCAAAAAAGCCAACAACACCAACCTCCTCAACTGGACAACTGCACAGGAGGTAAACACAGACCGGTTTGAAATAGAAAACAGTTACAACGGTAGAGAATTTAGCAAAATAGGAACTGTGAAAGCCAACAGCATGAACGGGCAATATTCCTTCACAGACAACAATCTAACAACACCCCCAAACTCCAAACCCCAAACAATCTTTTATCGTTTAAAAATGCTTGACAAGGACGGCCAATTTACATACAGCCCCATCCGCCAGCTAACAATTAATAATTCACAATTTACAATTAATATCTTCCCCAACCCTGCACATAACAAATTGCAAATACAAATTGATAGCGACAAGAAAACCACCCTCAAAATTGACATCATAACACAGGATGGAAAGGTTGTTTTGAACAGCAATATGGCCGCAACAGTGGGTCCTAATCTGCGCAGCATCAATATTTCAGCTTTGCAAAGCGGCACATACTTTTTGCGGGTTACATCTTTTAACCCTCCTTTGGAGGGAAGGGAGGCCTATGAACAAAGTGTGTTGAAGTTTGAGAAAGCCCCCTAAATCCCCTAAGGGGGACTTTGGAAGCAGCCTGTCATTGCGAACTAAGTGAAGCAATCTGCTGATTAAATAAGGATATTTTATAGCGCATTCAGCAGATTGCTTCGTTGCCGTACCTCCGCCTCGCAATGACGGAAATCCAATTGTGGCTCTGTGCCCCTTTGTGCCTTAGTGCCTTCGTGCCTGCCCCGTAAGCAATGCGGGGGTTCCAAAATAGTAATCGATATACAAAGCCCAATAGTAGCACTACCCTATAGACGTGCGACCCCGCAAAAATTGACGGGGCAGGCAGCAACGATACTAAACCAGAAACAAAAGCCGGGACAAAAATAATCCGCTCTTATATTATGTTTTATGGTGCATTGACACAATTGATAGTTGTGAAATGCTATCTTTATTGAAATAAAACTCATGGATATGGGAGACAAAGCAAAACATCAAACAGATAAATTGGATACAATACTTTCTGTAAATACAAAAACAGAAAAGGAAGAAGTATTAAGATATGAAGAAACCCATTTTGTTAATACTGAAAAACCGGTTTGGAATTATTCCTTATTTACAGAAGATGATATCATAAACTTTCAACGTGGTACACATTATACCGCATATAAAGTTTTTGGAAATAAACAATTTGAAGTTCTGGGCAGGCGTGGTACTTACTTTGCTGTTTGGGCACCTAATGCAACTTATATTTCGGTAATTGGGCATTTTAATAAATGGGATACTGAAGCGCATCCGCTGTTTGTAAAGTTAGATAAGTCGGGCATTTGGGAGGGGTTTATACCAGATTTGGTAGAGGGTGAGGCGTACAAATACCACATACATGGCTACAATGGATTGAAGTTGGATAAAGGTGACCCTTATGCTCACTTTTGGGAAAAAAGACCTAATACAGCATCGGTAACCTGTGGCATTGAGTACAAATGGAAAGACGATAAATGGATGAAAAAAAGGGAGAAGCACAATGCGCTCAATGCTCCGTGGTCGGTTTATGAAGTGCATTTGGCAAGTTGGATGCGTCCCAGTAAGTACGACGAAGAATCTTACAACACCTATGAACAAATAGCGGAACGGTTGGTTCCTTATGTAAAGGAGATGGGTTTTACACATATAGAACTGATGCCGGTTATGGAACATCCGTTTGATGGTAGTTGGGGCTATCAGGGTACAGGTTATTTTGCACCAACAAGTCGTTTTGGTACGCCTGAAGAATTTGCTGCAATGGTTGATGCATTTCACAACGAAGGAATAGGGGTTATTCTGGATTGGGTGCCTTCACATTTTCCGTACGATGCGCATGGTTTGTTTATGTTTGATGGTGCACATACCTATGAATATGGAGATATGCGCAAGGGCTTTCACCCCGACTGGAATTCTTACATTTTTAATTATAAAATGGGGGAGGTGAAGTCCTTTCTCATTAGCAATGCAAGGTTTTGGTTTGATAAATTTCACATAGACGGCATAAGGGTAGATGCGGTTTCTTCTATACTTCGCCTTGACTACAGCCGCAAGGAAGGGGAGTGGGAACCAAATGAATATGGAGGAAATGGCAACCTGGAAGCAATTGCTTTTATCAAAGATCTCAATGAAACCATTTACCGCGATTTTCCTGATGTACAGACAATTGCAGAAGAATCAACTGATTGGCCGGGAATTAGCAAGCCCACTTTTGAGGGAGGAATGGGTTTTGGAATGAAATGGATGATGGGTTGGATGCATGATACACTTGACTATTTTAAACTTACACAGTTTGGCCGCCCTTACCATCAGGATAAGTTTACCTTCAGTATGATGTATTTCTACGATGAAAACTTCATGCTGCCACTAAGCCACGATGAGGTTGTGCATGGCAAAGCAAGCATGATTTATAAAATGCCGGGAGACGAATGGCAGAAATTTGCCAGTCTTCGTCTTTTATACACTTACATGTTTACACACCCGGGTGCAAAATTGCTTTTTATGGGAAATGAGTTTGGCCAAACCAATGAGTGGAACTACAAAAGCGAACTACAATGGGAGCTTTTGCAATACGATGCACATAAACTTTTGCAACATTGCGTAAGAGACCTCAATCATTTGTATAAAGATGAACCTGCATTGTATGAAAAACAATTTAAACAAAGCGGTTTTGAATGGGTTGACCTTAATCATAGGCAGGATTGCATAATGGTTTATAGAAGGAAGGGAAAAAAGGAGAAAGATGATATTTTAGTCATATTAAATATGCTTCCACAACCCCATTTAGACTTTGAGATAACCGTAAAGGGCAAAAAAAGGTGGGAAGAGGTATTTAATAGTGATGCTGTGAAATATTGGGGAGCGGGTGACGTTTTTAATAATGAAATCCGATCCGAACTTTTGCACAAAGAAGAAAAACTGTACAAACTTATTCTAAACTTACCCCCATTAGCAGGAATAATTTTGAAATAACAGCAAAAAACCTCATTTTGAGCAAGAATATCGGGGCGGTTTCAGTAAATGAACTCTGAAAACCAGAAAATCCCAAATCGATATGAAAAAATTTACCTTCTTTACCATCCTGATTGTAGCAGTTACAAATGGTTATTGTACAAACGCTGATAGTGCTTCTTTTTATGTAAAGCAAGCCTTGGAACAAAATCAAAACAATAAAGCTTGGGAAGCAGATAAAAGTTTTCAAAAAGCCATTGCATTTGACCCCACTGATTTGCAAATCAGAATAGAATATGGTAATTACCTTACCGAAAAGCGGAAATATTTTCTTGCCGTAGCACAGTATATTAAAGTACTGGAAAGTAATATCAATCATCCAGTTGCTCTTCAAAAAATGACTGAATTAAATTTTCAGTTACACCGTTGGAACGATGTAGTATTATATGGTAGCAAATTGGATTTGGGAAGTACCTCTAAGGATTTGAAATTTATGTTGGGAAGAAGCTATTATGAACTTGAGAATTATGGTCAGGCTCAGAAATATTTATATGCTGCTATGGCCGAAAACCCCAAGAATATTGAAGCAGTTACACTATTAGGTAAAGTACTTATAGAAATGAGTAACTACAAACAAGCAATTAATATTTACAATCAAACACTTGAATTAGATCCTAACAATAATCAATTAATTTATGAACTTGGGTTACTTTATTATTCTATGAATGATGAAAAATCTGCCATAAAATATTTTGAGCAAGCCGCAGAAAAAGGTCTTAAAAAAGATCTTGATTTCCTTGAAAATTTAGGGATGGCATATTTAGGTCAGGATATAAGAAAAGGTGTAAAAATTCTGGAGCAGGTTCTTGATAAAAAGCCGGGAAACTCTGAAATTTTATTTCAAATAGGTCAGGCTTATTACAAAGCGGAAAAATTTCAGGAGGCTGCTACAACTTATTTTCAAATATACTCTGCAGATCCCTCTAATATTCGTGCATTATACATGACTGGTGTAGCATTTCAGAAGAAAGGTGACAAACAAAAGGGGATAGCCTTGTGTGAAGAAGCAATAGCTAAAGATCCTTCTCTTGCAATGTTGAAAAGTCAAAAATTTTCTTTCTAATTTTTAAAGATCTTTATATTTTCATTTGCCATCCTGTTTCAGGGTGGCATTTTTTTATAATTTAATTTAGACTTGCCACTATTATAAGATTGACGAGACCTAAAAAGGAAAAGTTGCAACCTGGTTTAAATTTTTATTTTTTAAGTATTAATCTTTTCAAAGTTCCTATAGTCAAGATGCGATCTATTTTTAAAAGGTTGCAACTACTGATTTTTTTTAAAAAGAAAAATGGGTAATAAGGCAAACTGGAAAAACAATTTACATGAATAGTACTTATAAAAATTGGTAGTAAAATCTTAACTACATTTTTTATTGATCTAACAACAACAGCTTGGCTTATAATAACGCTACTTTCTTTAATTTTAGAAATGATTCAAATTCGCTCAAGGAAAAACTGCTAAGATTCTGTTGTGCTGTTAATCCTCCTTTTTGAGCTACTAAAACTCCGAATCGAATATCTTCAAAACCTGTGGTATAATGGGCATCAGGGTCTATAGATATTAGAACACCTGCATCTGTTGCTTCTTTTATGTGTCGCCAGTCTATGTCAAGACGGCGGCTATGGGCATTTAGTTCTATAACTACATTATTTTTAACGCATGCTTCTATTATGGTTTTATAGCTAACAGGGTAACCGTTACGGCTAAGTAGTAATCTGCCGGTCATGTGACCTAGTATAGTTGTATATGGGTTTGAAATAGCATTTAAAAGTCTCATCATAGCCTTTTCTTCGGGCATCCTCAGGTTGTTGTGAACAGAAGCTATAACAAGATCAAAGGATGAAAGTATTTCATCAGAATAATCAAGGCGGCCATCATTCAAAATGTCCGACTCTATGCTTTTGAAAATTTTGAAAGGCTTATATTTATCATTGAGTTCATGAATTAATTCATGTTGGGCTTTAATACGATCCGGATTTAGTCCATTAGCATACACAGCTGTTTGAGAGTGGTCACTTATTACCAGATATTCATAACCAAGGGCAATTGCATTTTGTGCCATAGCATCAATTGTATCCCTGCCATCGCTCCAATCGCTATGAGTGTGTATAATGCCTTTAATATCCTGAATAGTAATTAGTTTAGGCAACTTATTATCAATAGCCTGTGTAACAGCGTATTCTTTTTCACGGTAGCAGACCGGTATAAATGGCAATTTGTAGTTTTTGAAAATATCTTCTTCGCTTATAAATTCAGAGGGAATATTATCGCCAAATTTATTTTGCCATGTCTGTAGAAATTCAGTGCTACAATTCATTTCGAATAACAATGCTGAAACTTTTTCTGAAAGGGTGCAATGTATTTCTAAGGTTACATTTTCATCACCTTTTGCTTTTATGGTATAATCTAAAACTTCTACTTTATAATCGTTTGCAATAAAAAAATCAATTATTTGCTGGGGTTTAATATTAGTAACCCATTCCAACTTATCAATTACTTCCATTTGTCGATTAAAATCGCCGGTTATTTCTATTCTTTGGCCAGGAAAGCTTTCTTTAAGTTTTAATGTGATAGCCATGGCATAACCTTCAATTTGTCCATATAGATAACTTCCTTGATTAGATAAATAAAAGTTGATTGACTCCTTAATATTTTGTTGTGTCTTTTCTCCAAATCCTTTATATAATAGTAAGCGGTTTTCTTCGCAGGCATACAACAATTCACCTAGGCTTTCTACACCAAGTTCTTTCCATACTGTAGATATTTTTTTAGGACCTAAACCTTTTATATTTAGTAATTCAAGTACTCCAGCAGGTGTTTTTTGTATATATTCCTCCAATACCGATAATCGTCCTGTTTCAAGTTGTTCTAATATTTTTTTGCCTGTAGTTTGTCCAATACCCTTTAACGAAAATATTTTTTCTGCAGTCAGGGTTGATAATTGTACAGGTAATTTATCTATAGTAAATGCTGATGATGAATATGATTTTGCTTTAAAGCTATCGTCGCCATGTATATCTATCAGTTTACCCAGTAGTGAGAAGTTATCAGCAATAGCTGCGTTTTCCATTTGTAATAAATTTATGGTCAAATTTGAACTTAATTTTTTTTAAAAAATAAAGTTACAGGATAGCATTTCTTTTTTAAGTTTTTTTACTCAGCAACTCTCAACCTTTGTGGTGTGCTGAATATATAATAGAATCATTAGCAAGATTCTAATTGTTTAATCTTAAAACATAGCTTTTAATTGTAGGAGCTATAAAGCAGAGTATATTATAAAATGACTTGCATTGCATTTTAATAGAAAAGAAGCAAAAAATATAAAGTGGAGGTAATTAATTTGTATCAGTAAGGTAAATTCATCTTATTTTTAATTTTACACAAAACATTCTAATAATTGTTCATTTTTTTTCAATTCATCTAATTCTTCTATTGTTAATGGTTTGTTTATAAAATCAATAACTATTTCATATCGGTTTGCCCTTGAAAAATCTTCGGGGTTAACTGTTGAGGAAAGTATTACAACCTTTGTATTAGGTAGCCTGTCTGCGTATTTCATAAGATAATCTTCTAAAAAATCCCAACCATTAATAACAGGCATGTTAAGGTCTAAAAATATAATTTGTGGGGGCACTTCAGTAGATCCTGTTTTTTTATTTTTAAAGAAATTTGAAAACCAGGTGAGCCCTTCTTTGCCATTATTTGATGTAATAATTTCTCCGGCAAATGCTGCTTTTTTGATTATCATTTCGCATAACATTAGCGTAATCTGATCATCGTCTATACACATCACTTTGTCTACCATCTCGTTTTAATTTTTAAATGTAATGATGAATGTTGTTCCTTTATCAACTTCACTTTGTACATCTATTTCTCCACCCATAACGCCAATTTGTGACTTTACAATATATAGCCCCAAACCTTTGCTATCTGCGTGGTTGTGAAATCGTTGATATAAACCAAATACCCGTTCCTTGTATCTCCTAAGATCCATCCCCAAACCATTATCTGTAAAGTAAAGTCTAACCCCCCCGTTAATTTTTTCACTATATAAAGAAATATGTGGTTTTCGCTCGGGAGACCTATATTTTACTGCATTTGTAAGTAAATTTAATAATATACTTTCAAGATAAGTATTGTTGAAATTTACCGTATTTGCATGGTCAAGATCTATAGAAAAAGTGGTTTCAGTTTCTTCTAAATGGTTTTTTATAGAGTGCAAAACTTTTTCAAAACTTTTTCTGATTTCTAAAGGTTCTTTATTTATATTAACATTATTTTTAATTATTAAAACATTGATAAGATCATTAACGGTTTCATTTAATTGAAAAGTGCAATCCTGAAAATTCTCAAATAATAATTTAGTAGTTGGGTCTTCTATAGAATTTAAATCTATTAATTTAAGTAATCCCAGCAGATTAGAAAGAGGTGCCCTTAGGTTATGAGATGTGATATACGAAAATTGCCTTAAGTCGCTATTAATTTGGGTTAACTCTTCTATTAAATGCTCTTTTTCTTTTTCATTATTTTTTTGTTGAGTAATATTTTGTGATGCTATTAATATTTTATTAATGCTGCCATTAGTTTCATAAAGCGGTACCCCACTCATAATATAGGTCTGAACCTCATGATTAACTTCGAATACCACGGTATCACCCTTAAATACTTTAGTTAGCATTTCGGAGATTTTTTGTTTTTCTAATTCATTAAAATGTTTTACATAATTTGTATTTATAAAGTAAGATACAGGGGCATCTTTTATGTGAAATTCTTTACCAGCTGTATAAATAATAGAAAGGTCTTTGTTTAGAACAGATACAGCACCATTTGGAAAATTTTCTGAAATAGTTCTGAAATTCTGTTCACTTTGTCTCACTTGTTCCTTTGCCTTATTCCTTTCTGTTACATCATGTATAACAGCAAGTGTTGCATTTCTACCTTCAATTACAATACTGTGTTCATGTATTTCTACATCTATGGATTCATGGTTTTTCTTTGTGTGTTTAACATCTTTTCCTAAATCTGTTATATCATGTTGGTTTACTTTGGTGTTTATTACTTTTTTTAAAAGCAAATCGTCCATAGTCATATTTAAAAACTCCACTTCGCTAAACCCATAGAAATGAATTGCAGCCTCATTTACCATAAATATTGCTTTTGATTCAGTATCAAATGCAATCATGGGTAGTGGATTATTATTAAACAAATACTTATATTGTTCCTCTGATTTTTTTAAATGCCTGCGTATATTGCTTCTCTCTATGCCATACTTAATACTTTTTGATAAAAGGGTTGGGGTACAATCGTCTTTTACAATATAATCCTGTGCACCATCATGTAAACTTTCCAAAGCTAATTTTGAATCCTCCAATCCGGTAATTATTATTACAGGTATCTGTTCGGCTTTACTTTGTAAACTTAAAAAGGTTTCTATTCCTAATCCATCAGGCAAAGTAAGGTCTAACAAAATGACATCAAGGTTATGCAATTCAACCAATTCATTTGCCTGTTCCAAAGTAATGGCATGGTATATTTTTACGTTAGTGAAAATTTCATGTAAATATTCTTCAATAAGAATAAAATCTCCTTGATTATCTTCTACTACTAATATGTTAAGATTGTTATAAAGCATTTTATTCTTTTACCGGAAGTTTTACAATAGATATCCAGAAATTCTCAATCATTTTTACAACATTAAAAAACTTATTAATATCAACAGGCTTTATTATAAAACAGTTTGCATGATTATTATAAGCATCGTTAATATCCATTTCGGATGAAGAGGTGGTGAGCATAACAACTGGAATAATTTTTAAGATAGTATCATTTTTAATGAATGATAATACTTCTTTACCATCAATTTTAGGTAAATTGATATCTAACAAAATTAAATCTGGAAGTTCATAATTTTCTCCATTTTTTGCATGGTTAAGATAATTAATAGCCTCTTCTCCATCTCTTACTACCCTAACATCATTAATTATTTTTGCATCAAATAGAGCTTCTTTAGTGAGTATAATGTCGCCTTCATTATCTTCAACTAATAAAATGTTTATTTTATTCATGTATTATTTTGCATTTTTTTAGGGAGTGTAAAATAGAAAGTACTACCCTGACCCAAAGCTGAATTTACCCATAGCTTACCACCATGTTTTTCAATTATTTTTTTGCAAATAGAAAGGCCAATTCCTGTACCTGAATAATGTTCTCTGGTATGTAATCTTTGAAAAATAATAAATATCTTATTATAAAACTTTGGGTCTATGCCAATTCCGTTATCGGTAATTGAAAACCTGTAAAAGTTATTTTCTTCTTCATAGGAAATTTTAATTACAGGATTTTCTTCACTTTTATATTTAAATGCGTTTCCAATAAGATTTAAAAATACTTGTAGTATTTGAGTTTTATTGGCATTTACAACAGGCATTTTGGAGCAGGTTATATTTCCGTTTGTTTGGGAGAGCATATTGTTATAGGTAAGTAAAATGTCTGCAATAATTATATTCAAATCTATTTCTTCTTTTTGTACTGTAGCTGTATTTACCCGGGAATATTCTAACAAATCAAGTATGAGCCTTTTCATTCTTTCGGCACCATCTACAGCATAGGCAATGTATTCATTAGCCTTATGATCTAATTGATCTTTATATCTTTTTTCAAGCAGTTGTAGAAAACTTGAAATCATGCGCAAAGGTTCCTGTAAATCATGACTTGCTACATAAGCAAAGCGTTCTAATTCTTCATTGGATTCGGCTAATTCTCTTGCTCTTTTTTCAAGTGAATCATTTAAAATTTGAAGCATAGATTCATGCTGTCGTATATCCGTTATATCCTGCATGGCACCAATCATTCTAACTGGTTTTTGATGTTCATCTATAATCAAATAACCTCTGTCAGAAATGTATTTATAATTACCCAATCCCGTTTTAAATCTATACTCATCCTTCCATTTATGTTCGTTATTTTTAAGGTGTGAGTTTAGTTTTTCTAAAACCCTTACCTTATCTTCAGGATGTAGGTTGTTCGTCCACCATTCTTTTTGATTCATTTGGTTTGAATCATACAATTCAAACATATTTTGTGCACTTTCATTCCAAATAACCTTATCCTGGTCTATATTCCAATCCCATATGGCATCATAGGACTCTTCGGTCAAAAAATGATATTTATAATTTTTATTAGTATTTTCCTGTTCAGCTTTTATTTTCCTGGAAATATCTATTAAAGCCACTGTTTTTATAATGTCGTTATTATACTTTACTTCACTAATGTATATCTCTGCAAAAAATTTTTCTTTATTTTTCTTAATATTTGGCCATATACATTTGTAAACCTTATCTTCTTTTTGATGCATAGGTAATAAATGCCGAAATTTTATAAAATCCTCCTCATTAAATAAATCGGCAAAAGAAATATTTTGAAATTCGGATTTGGAATAACTAAATAATTTTTGTGCTGAAATATTTGCCTCAAGTATTTTAAAATTATAAGCATCTATTATAAACATAGCTGCAGGGTGGTGTATAAATGAAAGTTTATAAATATCCTGATTTTGCATTTTCTATATTTTCTCTTTTGTATAAAGTTAAAAAAATAATTATTGAATTATTTCGACTAATTAATAAATATGATTTTTTTTAAAATATCAGAGAAAAGTATATTTTTTTTAAAATTAAAAGATGTGAGGTGTTATATTGGATATTATTTATTACTCTTAAATTACTATGCCACACTTTGAAAAGTAAGGGGTAAAAAATATAACAGCATCCTTAAATATTGAAGATGGGATAGTTGAATATTGGGTATAATGATTAGGTAAGATAAATTATTAAATAATTATATAATTAAGAATATATTTCCCATCGCATTCTTATTTTATAAAATAAAGTGAGTTCAAAATATAAAGTTGAATCTACCCTAGAAGACCTTATTACCCAGGAAGCATTTATTAATTCTACCTCTTAACTAAGTTAATAAGATAATTTACCTGGCACAAACAACTCAATTTCATTATGCCGAACTGTCGTTAACGTAACAATCTGTATGTTATTTTATATTATTAAAAAAGCCACCTTTGAAAATTACACAGATGGCTTATTGCTATTTAAATCAGGAATTTTTCTAAACTCCAAACTCTACTTTATTGCGATATTGTCTCTTTTTAGAAATCTGTCTTACCTGAAGGTCCATTTCATCTTCATCTTGAAGTAGTGGCAGGTTCTTAAATACTTTATATATCATAGTTTGGTTTGGGAAAAATATAGAGAAAGCAGTTAAAAAAAGTATGGTGAAATCAACTCTTATACCTCTGTTTTGTTGATACCAAATTTCCAATTTTCCTTTATGAGCGTTTATTTTTTTATAAAGAGATTCATAATCTGAACAATTGTCGAGCAACTTCACTTCATCTCTAAATACTATAGAACCTGCTCCTGTAAGTCCAGGTTTCACATTATAAATTCTTCTTTGTACCTCTTTACTATACCTGTTAAAACCGTCTATAGTCAAAGGTCTTGGTCCTACTAAAGACATATCTCCCCTTAGTATATTAATTAATTGAGGAAGTTCATTTAATTTGGTTTTTCTTAAAATCTTACCAATGGTTGTAATTCTTGGATCATTAGATATGGTAAACTGTCCTACCCCATTGTAATCACCATCTCTCAACATTGTAGTAAACTTCCAAATGAAAAACTTTTTGTTTTTAAAACCAATTCTTTCCTGAAAATAAAAAATTTCTTTATCTCCTGTTATTTTTAGCAATAACATTATTAGTAAAAATACCGGTAATGAAATTACAAGTAGAGTGACTGCAAAGCTTAAGTCAACCAATCTTTTTGTTAAATTATACATAAGCGTTAGTTTAAACAGTTTTTGATGATTTTTACAACTTGTTCCATTTCATTATCACTAATATTGGTGGAACATGGAATGCTAAGACACTGTTTATAAATAGTTTTGGATTTGTTCTCGTCGGTTATATAAATGGCTTCTTTATACATTGGCAATTCATTCATAGGTACCCAAAATGGTCTTGATTGAAATTTATTTTCATTCAAGGCCTTTAATAATTTTTGTTGTTCATTTGTTCTTATTGTAAATAACCAACAATTTGGATTTACATCTTTATCAACTTTCTGAAATTGAATGTCACCACAATTTTTCAATTCCTCCTTGTAATATACATCAATTTCCTTCTTGCGTTTAATAAATCCGGGCAACTGTTCCATTTGTGCAACTCCAATGGCTGCCAATACATTTACCAATCTGTAATTATATCCTGTTTCATCATGGTAGTATTCAAATGGGTCGCTTTTGGCTTGTGTTGTAAGGTGTTTAGCCGCTTTTGCCAATCTTTCATCATTTGTAACAATCATACCACCACCACCGGTTGTAATAATTTTATTTCCATTGAAACTAAAACAATTCATTAATCCAAACGATCCGCTGTGTTTTCCTTTATAATATGAACCTAACGCTTCAGTAGCATCTTCTATTACTATTAATCCATATTTTTCTGAAAGCTCTATAAGCTTATCCATGTCGCACATGTTGCCTAATACATGAACCGGCATTATAGCCCTTATAATTCTCTCATCCTTTTTATATATACAGTTACCGTTGTCTACCCTCGTATTTTCTGCCAAAAACTTTTCTAATAAATTCAAATCCATTTGCCAGGTATCCTCATCCACATCCATCAATATTGGGGATGCTCCGGTGTAGCTAATGCTGTTTAGTGAAGCTACAAAGGTAACATTTGGTACAATAACCAAATCGCTGGCTTTTACTCCGGCCAGTATTAAAGAAATATGCAATGCAGTAGTCCCACATGATGTAGCTACCGCATATTTACAACCTGTAAATGCAGCCATCATTTCTTCAAACTGGTTCACATATTGACCTACAGAAGAAACCCAGGCCGTGTCCAAACAATCCTTTACATATTTCCATTCGTTTCCAGAAATATTGGGTCCACTTAACAATGTCATGAATCTAAATTAGATATTTCTGAATTTTTGTGCAAATGAGTCTTCAATAAGACCACTTGTAATTATTTTTTTAATTTCTCTTATACCATCAGGAACAGTTTTAGTAATTGTATATCCTAATTCCCTTTCTATTTTACTAAAGTTAACCTTATAGTCTCTTGGATCTTCTGTTTTATCTACGTAAACAACTTTTACATCGTCTATCTGTTTTTGAATTTCCTCCATCAACATACGTTTGGAGTAATTTTCATGAGTATTGCCCACATTAAAGACATTCGATTTTACTTTTTCTTCTGGAGAGGTCAAAACCAACACAACAGCTCTTGCGAGGTCATCTACATGACAGTAAGGCCGCCAAAATTGAGGACCCCATATTTCCTGCTCACCTCCCATGCAAACATTTCTTACAAATTCATTTACTGTAAGATCAAATCTAATCCTAGCTGAATGACCATAAACTGTAGAAAATCTAAGTGCAGTACTTATCATTCTACTACTCTTACGCTCTTTTAAAATATAATTTTCAAATTCCACCTTTAATTTAGCATAAAGTGAAACCGGACGTAGTTCAGATTCTTCGGTAACAAAAGAATTTGGATCTTCCATTTTACCATAGTTGCTACAGGTAGATGCAAATACAAAGCGTTCTACACCTGCTTTTTCTGCTTTTTCAAATAGCAAAATTGATCCATCTTTGTTTACCTGATTTGCCTCATCAGCATATTTTGAGCATGCCGGATCGCCTACTATTGCTGCTAAATGTGCTACATAATTTACGTCTTTTAATGCTTTTTCTACATCTGTTTCATTTCTGATATCTCCTTTTATGAATTCGAAATTGGGATGTTGTGCTACCTCAAACAATGCATCACCACCAAATTTTAAAGAATCAATTACTCTTACGCTAAAACCCTGATTAAGTAATTGTCTTACTAAAACTGATCCTATGTAGCCTGCCCCACCTGTTACGAGAACTTTTTTCATTATGATATTCTATAGATTTAAGCTATAATTTTTAATCAATTTTTAAGAATTTACTTAAAACTAACTAAAAATAAAAAATTTTAACTAAGCCTGTTTTGGCAAAGTTACAATTTTTGAAAAAAAAAAGCTAAAAATTTTTGAATAAAGCAGGGGTGCAGCAAAGAAAATATTCAATTTATGAATAAAAATTTTCTATAGGATAATTAAATTTTCTCTTTTTTATGACTTCAAAAAAAATAAGTTTAAAAAAATGCATTTTATCCCATTATTACATAAGTAGATCTAATGTCAAACTCTTTTCTATATAATCAAATGTTTTAATTTTATCAGTGAGGTACTTAACAATATCTTCCTTATCTAATTCATTCTGGGCAAATAGTGCTTTTAATTCTTTTATTAGTACGCCACAGTTTTTGTCCACATTATTATTTATAAATTTGGTAACAGCAAGAGAATAATAGCTGTCCCAATCTACAACTTCATTGTCTGTGTAGAATTCTTCAAACAATTTTTCACCAGAAGTATTACTGCAATTTGATAAAACCGGGTATTTTTTTGTTTTATCTATAAATTGAGCCTTCTCTTTGGCTTCAATTTCTGTTAAACATACTTCCATGGTAAAGCCTAATTCTGCCAGATAGTGTTCTGTAATATCGTGAAAACCTATTAATTGATTCTTCAATAGCTTAGGAAAAAAAATGTCTTCTGACTTACCAATTATAGATGCTATAGTACATATTTCACCCGATTCTTTTGGAGAAATAAAATACCTCATAATATCTTCTGGAAAAGAAAGGGGTTGATGCTTTAGTATTCTATTGGTATAACCATCTAATAGGCTACCATTTGAAAATGCTACATTGGCAAAACGGGCAGACGTACATTTTATATTTTTTGAATATTCCATTACCAATTCTTCCATTAACTTCTTTGTAGCCCCCATTATATTTACAGGATTTGCTGCTTTGTCTGTAGAAACACAAAAAAAATGAGCCGGTTTATCCTTTGCAATAAGCTCTAATAAAGTATATGCATTAAATAAATTATTTTGAATCATTGCCTCTATAGAAAATAAATCTTTCTCGCTTCGCACATGCTTATGTGCTGCAAAATTGGCAACTATATCAAAGGGTTTGTAATGATTATAAATTTTTTCAAAAATTGGGTCGCCAAGATTGACGGGATAGGTAATAAATTGGTTAGGAGCTTTTAGATTGTTAGAGCTTCTTATATCTCTAACCAGTTCTGTAAGACCATTTTCATTAGTATCAACCACTACTATTTTAGAAGGGGAATATTTGAGCAATGTTTTTATATAGTTTGATCCAATAGTTCCACTACCACCAATTACCAGAACAGAGCTTCCATTAATTTCTTTGTAAAGTGTATCATGATAACATTCTAAATCCTTCTTAAAAAAACTTTTGTCTCTTTTAGTAACAAATTTTGTAATAAACTCATTTAGATTAACTACATCCATTTTAATTATATATAGGATAATAAATTATGCTTTTTACTCCTGACAAGTTTTGCATCCATTTCTACAGCCAATTTTATTTTTATCTCTAATTCTAAAAACTTCCTCTCCGTTCCATATTTCTTCAAAAGTGTTTTTATTTAAATCACCAATTTCTACAGGTACATTATAAACCTTATAGCATGGCCTTACCTTGTTATCAGCAGTTACAATAAAAATGATGTAAGGTAAAATGCAGTTTTTCTGACGGATTATGTTTTCTTTAATATACCTAAGTCTTGGTTTTACTGCTTCGCGAATAATTCTAAAATTGCTACATCCAATACTGTAAGCAAAATTTTTTGCACTTTCCTGCTCGTGTTTATTCCATTTAAAATCAATCATTTGCCATTCAATATATATGTTGCTCTTGTGTTTCTTTTTAAAATGCATAATTTTTTCAAGGTTCTCAAATACAAGGGGGAGGTCTCCGTTGGTTCTGTATTTTGTATAAACCTCTTGTGTCATACCATCTATGGCCACAATAAGTTTATCCAACCCCGATTGGACAAATTTTTCCCAGAAATCATCCGTTTTTTGAATTGACAGAGAAGTTGATATTATAGTGCCTAACTTATTCTGTTTGGCATATTGTATGCAGGCTATGACATCCTTACTTTCCAAAGGCTCCCCTATATCATAAAGAGATACTAAATAAACATAGTTTTTCATTTTATCAACAAGTTTCTTGTAGTTGTCAAATGAATAATACCACGATGGCTTTTCTACCAGGCATAGTTTACATCCAAGTTTACATTCTCTTGTTATTTCTACTTTTAAAAAAGAAGGCATTGTTTGTATATGTGATTTGCCGAGCCACCAGTTTATTATAGAGTGAAGAAAGTTCAGGTGTTTTTTGAAAGTAACATATTTTAAAAAATAAATATATCTTTTCCAATATCCAACCGGTGTCGAATTCAAGGTCTTAATATTTGGAAGGGTTATGGACATATTTACATTTTAATTAAAATTTGATAATTAAAAATATAATAAAAATCTTACAAAAAACTTCCGAATAAATTAAAATACATTCATTGTTACAAATTTGTGTATAAGCTAAAAATAAATTTTAAACTGAATTTTTAAAAGTATGATTAATAGAAAATGAAGATTATTTATTTACTATTTTCGAATCCAAAAAAATTTAGAGAATATAGTATATTTCAGGATAATTATTATTAAAAAAATAGCTACTCTAAATGAGATCAGGCATCTTTTTATAACTAAATAAAAATAAAAAGAGGCTGCTTTTTGAGCAGCCTCTTTTTATTTTTAAATCTTATGATGGAAGTGTCTATTCCTTATCTTATGACAACCATATAAAATAAAGGGAAGTATAAAGGGTTTAATAAACATTAGTTGCTATAACCCCTTTTTTAAAATGCGTAGTTTTTTAATCAGGCATTTTCCTTTTTCGTCATAAATGATTTATACCATTCTATATACTTTACAAATCCAATTTCTAATGGGTTTTTCGGCTCATACCCGATTAAATTTTTTGCCTTTTCAACTGATAATGTACCACGCTTTGGCATCAATTTATCTTTTGGTAGATAATTGACTTTCATATCAGGGAAATAGTCTTTTAAAATAGTTACCATTTCCTGCAGACTTCTGCCCGAACCGTAGGTAATATTAAAAATCTGACCTTTTGAATTTTCGTTTTCCATAACATTAATAACCCCACTAACAAGGTCGTCTATGTAGGTAAAGTCAAAGCTATCGCTTCCATCTCCTTTTATATTAATCTCAAGGCCATTCATTGCATTTTCAATAAACAACTGACCCACTCTTAAGCTTACACATCTTTCTCCGTAAAGTGCAGATGGGCGAATGATGGTGTATGGCATATTAAAAACCTGATTGTATGCAATAACCATTTTTTCACCTGCAAATTTTAATGAACCATATATTCCCATAGGGTTACATATTGATTCTTCAGTAACAAAGCCTTCCGCAAAGTTGCCGTAAACCATACTTGATGAAAAGTATATGAAATGTTCCACCCTGTTTTTAGCTATATCTAACGCATTTTCCAATGTGTTTAAGCTATGATCAAAAGTTGCGTGGGGATCTTTGTTGGAACGATCTGCATGAGACACAGCAGATAGCATAACAATTATTTGCGGATCAATTTCTTCAATACCTTTTGAAAGCTGATGATAATCTCTTGCATCCTGAACATAAACCGGGATACCTGCATCCTTTAGCAGTTGAAGCCTTTGATTTAATATATCAATATAAAAATCTCTGTTTTTTATAGTATTGTTGGTTGATTGAAAGGCAAGTATGTTATTAACCTGCAAGCTGTCTATAATACTAACCTTTGCGCCACATTTAGCTAATGATAGCGCCATATTGTGACCTATAAATCCAGCTCCCCCAATCAGTAGTATTCGCTTATCTTTTATTGAAATCATTTTATTGTATTTAAAGCTTTTTTAAGTGTTTCTGAAATATACATCATATCATCTTCATTCAGGTGTGCACCAACCGGCAGGGCAATTGAATTATAACTGATTTTAGATGCTACTGGAAAACTATCTTTTGTATAGTTGTATTTGTTTCTGTAATAAGTAAAATGTGGAACAGGACTTGGATAATATATACTTGTTCCAACACCATTATTATTTAAATATTCTACAATCTCTAATCTTTTGTCAGCTATTTTCTCATTTAAAATTATAGAGTGGCAGTAGTAGCTACTTTTAAACTTGCCATTGGTAGATTGTAATAAAGAAATTTCAGAAATTTCCTTTAATTGATTTGATAGAGCATTGTAATTATTTTCACGTACAGTAAGAATATTATCAATACGGTTTAATTGTTCAACTCCAATAGCAGCATGTACTTCACTCATTCTATAATTAAAACCTAACATAGTTACATCATAATGACCAGGTATTGATCTTTCGCTTACTGTTCTATCAACACCAAAAGCTTTCTGTCTTGTTATGGTATCGTAAATTTCTTTTTGATTAGTGGTAATCATACCTCCCTCGGCTGTAGTGAAATGCTTAACAGGGTAGAATGAAAAGCATCCTACATCTCCAAAAAGCCCGGCGTGTTTACCATCAAAGTAGGTACCTATGGCCAGGGCACAATCTTCTACAACAAAAAGGTTATGCTTTTTAGCTATAGCCATGATCTTATCCATATCTACAGGCATACCTAAAAAATGCACAATAGATATAGCTTTAGTTCTAGGTGTTATAGCAGCTTCTATTTGATCTATATCAATGTTACCAGTATTAGGTTCGGCATCAACAAAAACAGGCTTAGCACCAGTAAGTTCTACAGCGTGTGCTGTTGCATTGTGGGTTTGTGCAGGTACAATAACCTCGTCACCGGCTCCTATTTTTTTATAAAAATAAGATAAATGAAGACCTGCTGTACATGATGAAACGGAAATAGAATGTGGAGCACCCGTAAACTTAGAAAAACCAGCTTCAAATTCTTTAGATATTGGACCGTGAACAAGAATGTCCCCATCTAATACCTTTAAAACCGCTTGTTTTTCTTCATCCCCTATAATAGGTTTGCCAAACTTGATAATGCGCATAAATTTTGTGTTTTATATCAGTTAGATTTAAAAAAGTGTGCAAAAATACTAAAAAATGGTTTAGAGAATTTTTATTTCACAACTAATATAAAAGGTAATAAGATTTTTAAAAATAATTTTAAAGATTGAGGCAATTAAATGTAAATATCTATTATTTGAAAGTAAAATTTTGAAATTATAAACAATTCAAATTTTAAATTGGG
>JANPGE010000190.1:0-50830 GCA_031423805.1 Segetibacter sp.
TGTTACCAAAAAAGAAAGTTGGGAAACATTGCTTAATGAAGTGATAGAAGAATTTGGCAAAGTTGATATATTGATCAACAATGCAGGCTTCACCAACCAAAGCAAGTCGGCCAACTTTGATGCGTCATTCGAAAACTTTCCGTTGGAAGATTGGAATGCTATTATGAATGTAAACCTCACAGGCGCATTTCTCGGATGTCAGGTTGTTGGCAAACACATGCTTGAAAATGGTAAAGGCAGCATCATAAACATAGCATCTTTATATGGCGTTGTTAGTCCTAATCACAATATTTATCCAGGTACCGGCATTTCTCAACCTGTAGCGTACAGTGTAAGCAAACATGGAGTTGTTGCACTTACAAAATATGTAGCAACGCTTTGGGCAAGCAAAGGTGTCAGGGTCAATTCTCTAACTCCCGGTGGGATCTTCAACGGGCATCAGGGCTTATTTCTCGAAAGATTTAAACAACTCAACCCCATAGGCCGTATGAGTGAAAAAGAAGAACTACGTGGAGGCATCGTATATCTTGCCAGCGATGCAAGCAGCCATGTGGTTGGTCACAATTTGATAATAGACGGAGGTTGGACTGCATGGTAATTTTAAAAAAGCAATACAGAAAATTAAGACGTTCTAATTATAGATACTTTGATTTTTTACAATTGCTTTATGCATATGCTTTCAGAAAGTCCAATAGGTTTATTTCTTCCCGAATACAATATATTAATAATGGTAAATTTATAACAAACGGAGACTTCTATTTTGGTATTTTGTGTAATATGTTAACTGCTTCTACTAAAGATGAAGGGGTGTTAAGAATTACTAAAAAGGGAATTTTGCAAACCGGTAAAAATGTAAGAATTTCCCCGGGCTGCAGATTAGATATAGGAGGTAAACTTATTATTGGTGATAACACTTACATTAATCCAAGAACTATAATTTGTTGTACAAATAATATTTCCATTGGCAATGATTGTGCTATTTCATGGGATTGTCAAATCTTAGACAGCGATTTTCATACTATGGTTATAGAAAATATTCCTTCTATTACTAACCTGCCAATCCACATTGGTAATAATGTATGGATAGGTGCTAAAAGTACAATTTTAAAAGGTGTAACTATTGGTGATGGTGCAGTAGTCGCTGCAGGCTCTGTTGTTACAGGAATAGTACAAGCCAATACTATAGTGGGAGGAGTACCGGCAAAAGTACTAAAGGAAAATACCGGATGGATTCCCTAAAATAATTTATACCCAAGTCACCTTTATCATAAACATTTTAAAGAGATTTTCTCACTAAGTAATAACTCCAATGAACGTATGGCTGAATTTAAAAAATCTTCTTCAAACTTTCCTTTTTTCGAAATAGCAGGCCGAAAAATCGGTTACGATTACGAGCCATTGGTAATAGCCGAAATTGGCATTAATCACGAAGGCAGCCTTGAAGTTGCTAAACAAATGGTAGATGCAGCAAAAGAAGCCGGTGTAGAAATGGTAAAGCACCAAACCCACATTGTAGAAGATGAAATGAGCAGTGCTGCTAAGAATACAATACCCGGCAATGCAGATGTAAGCATTTATGAAATCATGCGTCGCTGTTCACTCAATGAAGCTGAAGAGCTTGAGCTAAAGCAATACGTTGAAGCACTTGGTATGATTTTCATCAGCACACCTTTTAGCCGGGCAGCCGCAGATCGCCTCCACAAATGGGATGTACCTGCTTATAAGATTGGTTCAGGTGAGTGTAACAATTATCCTTTACTCAATCACATAGCCTCATTTGGCAAGCCAATCATTTTGAGTACGGGAATGAATACGTTGGAGAGCATAGAAAAAGCTGTGGCTATTTTTAAAAAGCATAATGTTCCTTACGCTTTGCTGCATACAACAAATTTATATCCTACACCCAATCATTTGGTTCGCTTAGGAGCAATGACAGAAATTCAACAGGCTTTCCCTGATGCAGTAGTAGGACTTAGTGACCATACGCTTACTAATCATGCATGTTTTGGTGCAGTAGCATTAGGCGCTTCCATTTTAGAAAGACATTTTACAGATACCATGGACAGACCCGGCCCAGACATTGTTTGCTCAATGGATATTAAAGCCACAAAAGAATTAATAGAAGGAAGTAAAATAATTGCTTTACAACGTGGGGGGCACAAAGGCCCGGCCAATGAAGAACAAGTAACTATAGATTTTGCTTTTGCAACTATATGCACCATAAAGCCAATTAAAAAAGGCGATGTATTTACTATGGAAAATATATGGGTAAAAAGACCGGGTAAAGGTGGTATGCTTGCTGAAGAATTTGAAAATGTTTTGGGAAAAACTGCTTCGCAGGATATTGATGTGGATATTCAAATACAACACGAATACATAGTTTAGGAGTACAAGTAATGGAAAAAAAGAAGATCGTTTTTCTCTCGGGCACACGAGCTGATTTTGGAAAGCTTAAATCTTTGATTGAAATACTGCGAAAAAATGAACTGTTTGAGGTTCACATTTTTGTGACCGGTATGCACATGGATAAGAAGTATGGCTATACCGTGCATGAGATTGAAAAATGCGGGTACGACAATATTTATAAATACATCAACAACGATGCAGGTGCTTCTATGGATCTTATGATTGCAAGAACTATTGAAGGGTTTGCTAAATATATTCACCTGATAGAACCTGATTTGATTTTAGTACATGGCGACAGACTTGAAGCATTGGCAGGAGCAACTGTAGGCGCATTTAATAATATTTTAGTAGCACACATCGAAGGTGGTGAATTGTCAGGGACTGTTGATGAATTGATTCGTCATGCAGTATCTAAGTTAAGCCACACTCATTTTGTAGCAAACGAAGAGGCAAAGCAAAGGCTGCAACAAATGGGTGAAGTAGCTGAAAATATATTTGTAATTGGTTCGCCTGACATGGATGCTATGAACAGTGAAGCACTACCATCATTGAATGATGTTTTGGGTTATTACAATATTCCTTTTCAAAACTATGGAGTTTCAATGTTTCATCCTGTAACAACAGAGGTTGATGACATGGACGAATATGCAGAAGACTATGTAGCAGCTTTGGAAGCATCCGATTGTAACTATATAGTTATTTACCCTAATAATGATAACGGTTCTGCGTTAATACTTAATAAGATAAAACGTTTGGCAAATAATCCAAAGTTTAGAGTATTCCCTTCAGTTAGGTTTGAATCGTTTTTATCTATGTTAGAACATGCACAATTTATAGTTGGTAACTCAAGTGCAGGCATAAGAGAAGCACCGTTTTATGGTGTACCCACTGTGAATGTAGGAACAAGGCAAAATGGCAGAACAGCAAATGAACATATCATTCATACAGGATATCAAAAAGCCGAAGTGCTGGAAGGTATAGAAAAGGCATTGAACACTCAAGTGCCCAAAGTGAGTTTATTCGGTAACGGGGACAGCAATAAAAAATTTAACGAAATAATTTCGAGTAGCTCCTTTTGGCAAATACCAAAGCAAAAAATATTTGCCGATAATTTTGCTTAAACAAGGTTTCTTTAATAAAAAGAACTGTGTAGAAAAGCATAATTTTTTTCATAAGGTACAATGAAGATTACAGATAAGTTTGGTGCATATTTTAAGTTCTACTATCGGCTGACCGGTAAAAGAATATTTGTTACACTATTCCTAAGTATTATAGTCAGCTTGTTAGACGGTATTGGACTCGCTATGTTCATACCATTATTACAGGCAACAGGCACAGCGGATGGTGCACATAGTACACATGGCAAACAGGTGTTAGGTAGTCTGCATTATATCACAGACTTTATTCAGGCAATTGGTTTTTCGCTTAACATAAATTCAGTTCTGATCTTTCTGGTATCCATGTTTGTAATTAAAGGTATTATCAAGTTCATGCAAATGAATTATCAGATCAAAACCCGACATTACTTTATGAAGAAAGTCAGGTACATGCTTATCAGCGATTTAGAGGCAGTAAGTTATCAGGGATTTTTAAAATTAGATGCAGGCCGCATACACAATACACTTACAGTAGAGGTAAGCAGGCTCATGCAGACTATGACCAACTATTTTAATGCAGCCCAAAATGCAGTAATGCTAAGTACATATATTGCACTTGCATTCCTTGCTAATTTTGAGTTTGCAATATTTGTAGTAATCGGGGCAAGTCTAAGCAATTTGTTGTACAGAAAAATTTATAAAATCTGCAAACAAATATCTTTAGAGTTATCTCAACAAGGACATAATATTAATGGACTTCTGGTGCAGGCGGTTCATAATTATAAATACCTCAAGAGTACCAATTATCTACATCGTTTTTCCATAAGAATAAGAAAAGTTATAGATCATACCGAGTATTTAAATAAGCGGATTGGGTTTTATAATGCTATCACAAGTAGCGTAAAAGAGCCCATCATGATTATTATAATTGTATCGGTAATACTTATCAAAATATATGTTTCAGGAGGCACTATTGCTTCTATACTATTGAGTTTATTATTGTTTTACAGAGCCATAAATTTTTTGATGCAGGTACAAAATGAATGGCAGGGGTTTATACAAGGGTCAGGAAGCATAACCACAGTTACAAATATGCTTAACCAAATGAAAGCTCAAAAAGAAGTTCAGGTTGAGACACCATTTGATAGATTCGATGAGAAGATTCATATAAAAGATGTTTCATTTTCTTATGGTCAAACTCGAATATTGGATCATATTGATCTGGAGATACCAAAAAATAAAACCATTGCATTGGTAGGCGAGAGCGGTTCGGGAAAAACTACATTGGCTAACATTGTTTCAGGATTATTACAACCTGAAAAGGGGCAGGTGTTGCTAGACGCTTTACCGCTCAATGATGTCAATTTGAATAGCTTCAGAAACAGGATTGGATATATATCGCAGGAGCCGGTTATTTTCAACGACAATGTTTTTAACAACGTCACATTTTGGGCAGATCCTACCAAAGAAAATCTGGAAAGGTTTTGGAAAATTATTGAACTGTCATCGCTTACAGACTTTATCGAAAAATTGCCAAAGCATGAGTTGACTCAATTAGGTGACAATGGCATGCTCATTTCCGGAGGACAAAAGCAAAGAATTTCTATAGCAAGAGAACTTTATAAAGAAGCAGAAATACTGATACTGGATGAAGCAACTTCTGCATTAGATAGTGAAACAGAAAAAGTAATACAATACAATATTGAAAAACTGCATGGCAGTTATACCATCATCATCATAGCACATAGATTGTCTACCATTAAAAATGCAGATATTATTTATTTATTGGAGAAGGGCAAAGTATTAGAATATGGTAGTTTTGATACAATGCTTTCTATAAGCAATCGTTTTAAAAGAATGGTAGCATTGCAGGAAATGTAGTTGTGCTATTAAGAAACAACAGAAGAATTTATTAATAAAATGAAACCAAAAAAAAGACTACTTGTAACAATTAGTTTTAGTTTTTCTATACGTTACTTATACCGGACAGGAATGTTACATAAGCTTCGTGAATTTGTTGAACCGGTTATAGCAATAACCTGGAATGAAGCGGCACTGATTAATGAAATGAAGAAGGAAGGTTTTGAAGTATACATTATTCCTGTTAGTTTAAAAGATAGAACTTATGCTGATGTAAGAACTAAAATTGATTACTGGTTTGATGCGTTCGCATTGAAATACACTGCTAAAAAAGTACAACGAAAATACCTTAGTCAATACACACCTTTTAAAGTAAGAGTAAAAAGAAAATTGAGGGAAAGATTCAATACTGCTAAAATGTTGGTACCTGGCTTTAAGGATAAACTGTTTCAATCTGAACAACAAATGCTAGGCCGGCATACCAATTATAATGACATGCTCCAATTGGTAGATCAACTCAACATTGATGCAGTTTTTACCGTGACACCTTTTCAGACGCAGGAAGATATTTTGTTGAGAGCATGCAAGGCAAGGAGCAAAAAAATGATTACCTCTATTTTATCATTTGATAACATTACAAAACGTGGATGGATTCCGGTACCTTATGATCACTACATGGTATGGAACAAATATAACTACGAAGAAGTACAATCAATTTATCCAGCTTCAGCAACTAAGGCCAATACAACTATAGTAGGAGCACCACAATTCGATTTTTATTTCAGACAAGAATTTCTTGTGCCAAAGGATGATTGGAAAATAAAAACAAATCTTCCTGTGGATGATCGGAAAGTAATATTATATGCAGGAGGTCCACAGCGTTTATTTCCAAATGAACCCCAATACCTGCAACACATTATGCAGGCAATTTCAAGTGGTGAGATAAAAGGAAATCCTATTGTATTATTCAGGTGCCACCCAATAGATAATGTTGAGCGTTGGCAAAATTATGTTGGCAATTATCCAAATTTATTCTACGATATATCCTGGACTGGTAAAGACAATATTTATTCAGCTGATATTACCAATGGTGACATTAAAAAGCTTTGTTCAACCCTTGCTCATACAGATGTACATATTAACCTATGTTCCACAATGACCTTAGATGGATGTGCTTATAACAAACCGCAGATTGGCCCTGCATATGATGATGTAAATTCATCAGCAGCTCATTTGTTAAGGGGATTATATAATCAAAAACATTTTCAACCAATAGTAAAGACCAATGGTCTTAGACTTGCAACTTCAAAAAAAGATTTGGTAAATTATATTAATGAAGCACTGCTTCACCCCGAAAACTTTACTAAAGAGTGTAAAGCTATATTGAACGAAATAATAACTTATACTGATAGTAATTCAACAGATAGGGTTGTGAAAGTTATAAAAGATGTATTGGCTTAGGTTATGAAAATTGTACACATTAGCCACTTATATTATCCATCTGCGGGTGGGGTTCAAACTTATTTTAAGAATGTATCAGAACGATTAGTAAGAGATTATGGTGATGATGTTACAGTTGCAACTACAGACTCCTACTTTGGCCCTGAAAAAAGTTTTTTCAAAAAAATAACTCCATCACATGAAACTATAAATGGTGTAAAAGTTATTAGATTTAAATACCAAAGATGGCACATAAAGCCACTTAAGTTGGTTGTAAAAATGTTACGCAGATTGGGTCTTACTGTTCCTGAAGAAATGATAATGCAGTTGAATGGTCCTTGTTCTTCATCAATGCGAAACTACCTGACCAATGTAAAAGCAGATGCTTTCTTTGCATCCTCCAGCAACTATTATTTTATGCAGCTTCCCCTCTGGAGAAAATGCAATTTTTTCTATTTTGCCAGTATTCATCTTGATGAAGAAATTGAAAAAGCCCATTTGCTAAAAAAGCAATTGGAGTGTATGAATGCATCAACATTATATATTGCCAATACACATTTTGAGCAGCAACGAATGATTCAGCTTGGTGTAGATGCACAAAAGACTTATGTGCTAGGATGCGGTGTAGAAATGTCGGACTTTGAAATAAATGACAAGTCGGTTGTTAGGCAGTTTAAAAAAGAAATTGGTATTCCGGAAAACGCTTTGGTCGCAGGTTATGTAGGGCGTATTGAGAAAACAAAAAATGTACACCTAACCATAGAGGCTTTTTCTAAACTAACTGAAACACATACAAATGCTTATTTACTTATTGCCGGTTCAGGCAGCAACTATGTTGAAGAGTTAAAAGCTATTGTTTCTTTATTATCACCAAATGTTAGTAATAGGATTAAATTTTTAACTGAATTTGATCAGTCAAAAAAAGCTGCCTTGTTTAATAGTTTAGATGTGTTGGTTCTTCCAAGTAAAAATGAATCTTTTGGCCTCGTATTTCTTGAGGCCTGGAGCTGCAAAAAGCCTGTTATCGGTGCTTCTATTGGTGCAGTTAGAGATGTTGTAGCGGATGGGCATGACGGATTTATAGTATTGCCTGATGATGCAATAGATCTTGCTGATAAAATGGATATGTTGCTGTCAGATAAAAAATTAAGAGAAAGATTTGGTGAGAATGGTTTTAATAAGGTTAAGGAAAGTTATACCTGGGATATTATTGTTTCAAAATTGAGAAGTTGCTACACCCGGGCATTAGAAACAAAAGATTATAATAGTCAAGACATACAATATGTTTAGAGAAGAATCATTATGGATTAAAGGAGCAATTGAAAAATTGAAGCAATTACCTAATGCAAATGAAGTAGCAAATATTGGCTCTTCTACAGAGCACTTTAGAAAACAAATTCAACCTCATATTCATAATAATATTATAGCACCACTTCAATCATTAGGTTGGAAGGTTATTAATGTAGATATGAAAAAAGAACAGGGAGTAGATGTAATAGCAGATGTTACAAGTCCTGATTTTGCTAATAATCTAAAAGACAAATTTGCGCTAACTATTTGTACCAATTTATTAGAACATGTAGAAGATATAGACCTGGTGATTAACAATCTTATTGCTATAACAAAATCGGGTGGCTATATTTTAATGACTGTTCCTTACAAGTACAAGATACATTTAGATCCAATTGACAATGGTTTCAGGCCTACTCCTCAAGAAATTGTTACACGTTTTAAACATGTAGCAGATAAGGTAATAGATTCAAAAATAATTTTTGTTTCTGATATAGATCAGTATCATATTCGAAAGTCGAGATTTCCTATTTGGGGCTACAGGGAAAGGATAAGTTATTACTTTGGAAAAAGACATAAAACCTCCGGAGTTTTATTTTCTATAAAAAAATAATTGGCAATATATCATGTGCGGTGTAGTCGGGGTTTTTAGTTATAAGGAAAATATTCAACAGCATCATTCTTTTATAGAATGGTCGCTGATGCGTATGCACCACCGTGGACCCGACAGCAACGGTATATGGAGCAATAATGAAAACTACATTAGCGGATTTGTTCGGTTGTCTATAAGAGATTTGAGCGAAAATGGTAGTCAGCCTATGTTATCAGCTGATGGCTGTTATGCAATATCTTTTAATGGAGAATTGTATAATACAGATAAGTATAAAATGCAGTTACAAAATGAAGGGTATCATTTTCGTTCTACCACAGATACCGAAGTGTTGTTGTATGGTTTAATTCATTGGGGCGAGAAATATGTACTCGAAAATTTTGATGGCATTTTTGCATTTGCTTTTTATAATCAAAACACCAACAAACTTATACTGGCAAGAGATCGAAGTGGTATTAAGCCTTTGTATATAGGCTCATCTCTGCAAGGGGTGGTGTATAGTTCGCAATATGACCATATCATTAACCATTCGTTTATTCAAAAAAGTTCAATTAATACAGGTGCATTAGGTGCATATCTTTCATTGGGTTATGTTCCTGAAAACACTGGTATTGTTGAAAATACTTTTTTGTTGCCACATGGGTATTACATTGTCGTTACAAGCAGCGGCTATACCAAACATGCTTTTTATAATTATTCTCTACAAAATATTTCTAAACAAAATAAATCTCTTGAAGAAATATTGGAAGATAGTGTAAAGAATCAAATGGTAAGTGATGTGCCGGTTGGTACATTCATGTCAGGAGGTGTTGATAGCCCATTGGTTTCTTATTATGCAAACAAACATCATGCTGTCCAATCTTTTACTATTGGTGTAGATGATAATGAAATGGATGAAAGCAAAGCTGCACAGGCTTATGCAGATATTTTTAAAACCCGGCATTATTGTAAGCATATTACAGAAAAGGATTTGCTTGAAACTATACAGGATAATACCAAAGCTTTTTCTGAACCTTTTTCTGATTATTCTTCTATACCTACCCTTATTCTTTCAAAATTTGCAAGAGAGAAAGTAACCGTTGCATTAAGTGGCGATGGTGGCGATGAATTGTTTTGGGGCTACCCTCGCAATCTTAAAATGTTGAAAGAAGGTATGGCTTTCAAAAACAACAAATTAATGCGCCTGCTCAATTTTTCAGTAGAAAAATTACAAAGGGGTAAAAAAATAATTCGCAAAAGGCATTTTGAAGTCAATGATTTTCCTGCTTACTATTATAGATCATTGTTTATTACGGGTGCTGAACAATGGTTGCCTGATTTATATGAAAGCAAAATAGAGGAAGCATTTTTTCTTAAGGAAATTTATAAAGAAAATTGTGCAACCTGTATTACTGAAGATAACATAATGAATGTATTGCGTAAACTTGAGTTTGACATTCATCTGCAACGAATATTAATAAAAGTAGATCGGGCAAGTATGTACCACAGTTTGGAGGTACGTGTTCCAATTTTGAGTAATGAAATGATTAATTACAGTTCTACTTTACATTATAAAGAATGTATTAAAAACGGGCATGGTAAGTCTAACTTAAAAGAACTGCTTGCCAGCAAGGCCAATAACCATTTGGTTTATCAGCCCAAAAAAGGATTTGTAATTCCTATTGGGGCATGGTTAAAAAATGAACTTAAAAAAGATGTAGAAGATAAGCTGATGAATATGCCTGCTGACCTTAATCACCTGTTTAGCAGAAAAGAAATATCTAAAATATTGCAGCAGCATAATCATTCAACTCATGATTGGGGTTGGTTGATTTGGTCTATTTATTCACTTATTAACTGGAATGGAGCACATAGGAATGCAAGATAAAAAACTGAACATTTGTTTGGTGGTAAATGAGTTTCCAGGATTAACAGAAACATTTATTACAACAAAAGCCCTTGAATTATGTAAGAAAGGCCATAAGGTAACTGTTATTAAAAATCAGGTAAATAAACTGGTGAATACCTCACATTTAACCGCAGTTAAAAAAGCCGGCATTAATATAATTTCAGCACCTGAAGCTGGTTCGTTAAGAAGCATAATACAATTATTAATCAAATATCCTACTGTAGCTTTACAAAGTATTTCTTTTTCTTTAAAAAAGTTCGCCCATAATTTTCAAAGTAATTTAAAAAGTCATTTACTTAAAAAATATCCTTTTGATATTATTCATATTGAGTTTTCTGGCCTTGGAGTTGTTTACCAAAAAGCATTAGAACAATCTACTGCAAAAACCATTGTAAGTTGTAGAGGAACTGCCGAAAAGGTAAAGCCATTATCTGAGCCTCACAGAAAAGAACAATTAAAAAAACTATTCAATACAGTTACTGCAATTCACTGTGTATCGCAGGATATGGTCAATACTATTGCACCATTTTGTAGTGACTCTTCCAAGGTCTTTATTAACAGACCCTCAATTGATACTTCCATATTTAAGAGAAATGATCCTTATCCAGAACAACACGCTACTATCAATATTTTGTCTATTGGAAGGTTTACCTTTCAAAAAGGTTATTTGATTGGTTTTATGGCTATGCATATACTACATAATAAAGGCCTACAATATACCTGGACAATAGTAGGTGACGGACCTTTAAAAGAGGAGATGATTTATCATGTAAATGCATTTGGTATTCAGGATAAGGTAAGGATGGTGGGTAAGAAAAACCGTGATGAAATATTAGAGCTTTATAATAGCACTGATATTTTTTTGCTTACAAGCTTTTACGAAGGAATAGCAAATGTATGCCTTGAAGCTATGAGTATGGAGTTACCGGTTGTAGCAACAAGAAGTGGAGGTATGGAAGAAGTAATTGAACATGGCAAAGATGGTCTGCTTTGCAATACTTATGATCCTGAATCTATTGCAAATGCAGTTTTAAGTATATCTGAAAATGCTGGCCTAAGAAAATTGATGGGTGTGCATGCAAGACATAAAGTGATGAATGAATTTACAATACAAAAACAGGCAGATATTTTTGATCAAAAGTATCAACAGCTAACAAATTAAAAATGATATTTTCTTTTATTAAATTTACGCAACCCGCCTGGCAGTTTAATGTAAAGCCCAAAAGTTATGCCTATGCTTCATGCAAATATCATCCACAGTATTTGCCCTTGCAAGGTCTTGAGTTAGAAGTGGATAAATCATTTGAAACACAGGCAGGAAGATATGCAGATCTTGGCTACAGAGCATGGAACAAAGGGCATCTTACATGGATAAATAAAGAGATTGAGCAAAAGATAGAAAAGTTGGGAAGCCCATCTCTTAAGGATGAATATACTTTCCTTTTTAAATATTGGGGTAAGCATTGGGCACTTTTTGCATTGTTACAAAGAGTGCTCACCTTTCACAATCCAATTAAAGAAATAGGCGCATATTGGAAAGGTTCTGATGTACAAAGAGTTAAGCCTTATCTTGATCCGGTACAAAGAGAGGATTATGATATTTTTCTATCACCATTAGTTGCTTCACAACCGTTGGTTGCAGTTATTATTCCCACACTTAACAGGTATCCCTACTTAAAGGATGTAATGGAGGATTTGGAAAAGCAGGATTATAAAAATTTTGAGGTTATCGTAGTAGATCAATCCAATCCTTTTGAAGAAGACTTTTATAAAAATTTCAAACTTAAACTCAATGTTATTTATCAAAAGGAAAAATTGCTATGGACAGCAAGGAATAATGCTGTTAGGGCAACTAAGGCTGATTACTTATTATTTTTTGATGACGATAGCAGAGTAGATTCTGATTGGATAACACAGCACCTAAAATGTATAGATTATTTCAAAGCACAAATATCTGCAGGGGTTTCTCTTTCGGTAGTTGGTGCAAAAATTCCGGAAAACTATAAATTTTTCAGGTGGGCAGATCAGTTTGATAGCGGTAATGCACTTTTAGTTAGAGATGTGTTTAAAAAGGTTGGAATGTTTGATCTCAATTTCAATAAGCAAAGTATGGGCGATGGTGAGTTTGGTATTAGATCTTATGTAAATGGAATAAAAAGCATTTCTAATCCTTATGCAAAACGTATTCACCTGAAGGTGCCGGCAGGTGGATTGAGAGAAATTGGACATTGGGATGGATTTAGGCCAAAAAAATTGTTTGCTCCAAAACCTATTCCAAGCGTTGTTTATATGCTCAAGAAATATTTTCCAAAGCAACTAAGCAGGCAGGCTATCATGTTAGGAATCATGCTGTCAAATGTTGGGTTTAAAAATAAGCGAAAGAATAATATGCTTGTATTGAGTTTGTTTTTAACAATTATAAAATCACCCTTATTGTTGATTCAATATTACAAATCAAGAAGTAGGGCCAAAGCTATGTTGAATAGCGGTCATAAAATAGAAACATTAGAAGGACAACCCTTTGTTGTATCTATATGAAAGTAGCTATTCTTAATGATAAGCTAGATGCAGGAGGAGCTGAAAAGGTCATTGTAAATATGGCCAATCTGCTCTATGCAAAGGGTGTAGAGGTCATTGTAGTCCTCTTTCTTCACCCCGCAGTTTTAGATACCTTACTCCATCCACAAATTCCGGTTGTATACTTATATAGAAAAAGTCGGTTTGATATGAAAGCTATGCTTTTATTAAAAAAGGTGGTTATGGAATCCGATATTGTACATGTACATTCCCGCTATAATCTTAGGTATTATATGATAGCAAAATGGACTACAGGTATATTAAAGCCCAAAACAGTTTTTCATGAACATATTCCTGTATTAAGAATTGATGCATTTACAAAAATAATTTTGAGAAGTGTGGATGCGTATCTGGCGGTATTACAAAGTATGTGTAGTTGGGTAAAAGAAGTAGTACATTTAAAAGCAACACGTGTTTTTTATTTGCCCAATACCATTAATTCACCAAAAAGAATTATACCTCAACAATCTGCCGGTACTAAAATAATAATGGTAGGAAATATTTGGCATTTTAAAAATCAACTATTTGCATTAGATGTGATTAATGCACTACCTGAAGATTACACTCTTGATATTTATGGCGCGGTTAATAACGAAGGTTATCACCTGCAGCTTTTAAAAAAAATTAATGCACTCAAGCTCTCCGATAGAGTAAAAATTATACAAGGTGTTAGCGAGGTGTATAGTGTGTTGGGAAAATATAATCTTGCCATACATACCTCACAAAAAGAAACAGGACCTTTGGTATTGCTTGAATATATGCATGCAGGTTTGCCTTTTATATCTTATAAAACCGGGGATGTTATCTCAAATATCCAACAAAATATTCCCGAAGGGGTAATGGAAAGTTTTGATATACAAAAATGGAGTTATGCCATACAACTACTATCTACTAACGAGGAGGTACGTATAAGTATGAGACAAAAAATGCGCACCATCATAAAGGAACAGTATAGCGAAGATTCTTATTTTAAAGCCTTAGACGGAATATATCAGGTTATTCTAAATTAAATAAAATTATTTTTTGAGACTCGGCATAACTACAGATTGTATTCATTATAAGCATGCTGATGGTAGGGTAGGCACCGAAAATCATATTTTATTAAGACAGTTTGAGCAATTAGCTGATCATTTTCAAGCTACAACTATAGCCTGCTCCTTTGCCAATATAGATGAAAGTAAAGTTATTTCCTGGTACACAAAAGAGATTAGTTTTATAGAGCTTCCTGTTGTGGGGGGTAAGCGTATAATTGATAAACTCAAGATTTTTACAACTATTCCTAAATGGATAAATGGGTTTAAAAAAATCAATAAACTATCGGATATAGTATATCAGCGATTTCCCAATAATTTAAATATTCCTGGCTTTTTTTATTTTTATTGTAAAAAGCAAAAAGTCTTCGCAACCTTTACAGGTACATGGGAAGATTATATCGGAGAACCAAAAACTTACAGATTTCAAAAATGGTTACTTAAGAAATATTTTAGGGGCCCGGTTTGGGTTTATACAAGTCATCAAGGAAATGATTGCCGCATTAAACCTGGCTTTAGTCCCTCTTATAGTCAGAACGAATGGGAGGAGGAAACGGAACAAGTTAAAAACAGAATCAGAAATATTTCAATAAATGGCATTCCTGTATTAAGGTTAATAACAGTAGGCACGTTGATTGACTATAAAAATCAAATGGCTATTTTAAAAGCCTGTACTATATTAAAATCAAAGGGTATATCGTTTACACTTAAAATTGTAGGGGGTGGCCCCATGTTTAAACAGTTGGCGAATTATATAAAAGAGCAACAGTTAGAACATGATGTTGAAATGGTTGGTAAAAAAAGCTATCAGGATTTAAGGGCATTATACCGCCAGGCAGATTTTGTAGTTCAGGCTCCCTTAAAGGAGGGGTTTGGTAAGGTGCCTATAGAAGGCTTATTTCATGGAGTCATACCTATACTTAATAACTTAAGTATGGCAGGTCATATGACAGGTGAGGAGGAAAGGGGTTTTTTATTTGAAAATGGAAATGAATTGTTGCTTGCAGAAAAATTAATTGATATTAAAAATAAAGTTTCAAAGCTTTCATTAATGATTGAGAAAGGTAGAACTTTTGCAAAAAAACAAACGTTGGAAAGTTGGGCAAACGAATACTATGCGACCGTTACTGAATTTTACAAAATATCGTGAATTACTAGATGTAGAAAGTCTGCCGATAAGGTATATGCTGGCTTTTGGCTTTGGTATTGCTGTTGGTTTTAAGGCAGTATCTCCCAATGTAGTAGCCTTCATGTATTTAGGTATTCTTTTAGTTAGTCTGGTAAAAGCAATACAGAAAGATATTCCTGGATTTTTTTCATGGTTTCCTTATGCTATGTATACTGAAATATTGATTCGGAAAAAAGCAATGTGGATACCCTACCTGACACTTCAGTATTTTATTATTGTATCTTTTGCTATACTCATTTTTTCAATGAAAAGAGGGAGTCGCTACCATTTTAAAGGTATGCCTATATTGTTGCTCTTTATTTTGCTTGAAATAGTAAACAATATTTATCCAAATAAAGTAAATACAAGCCGGGCAATCATAACAAATTCATTGGCAATACTTATGCCTGTCATTTGGGCATCTTATAATATTCTTACCTCTCAACAAATATTCAGACTATTAACCCATATAAAAATTGCAGGAGTTTATCTTACAGGTATTGTAATTGTTGCTCACATTACAGGGGGTATTGATTATGGGCACCAAAGTAGTTCAGAAGCTAGTAATGGATTAGCTCCTGTTCAACTAAGCGGTTATCTTGGGTTTGTTTGTATACTATTCTTTTTCTCCGTTATGAATGTAGAAGAAGCCCGACAGCAATACATGAATCTTGCACTTTTAGGATTGGTTACTACTATAATGGCTTTAACTTTTTCACGGGGTGGTATTTATTTTATCGGGGCTATAGTTGGTATTTATTTTATATACAACAGATCTAAGATGGCTAACTATTTTAGATTCTTAATCTTAATTCCAATTGGTGCTATAGTTTATTATTCCGTAATCCAAACTACCGGAGGAAAAATTCTGGAACGTTATGAGCTTGAAGGTTCAAGTGGGCGAGACAAACTAGTAAAGGTTGCATTTGAAATATTTAGTAATAACCTTATTATTGGTGTTGGTACCGGCAATTTTAATATGGAAATTGTTAAGCAAAACCTCTATGGTGTAGAATCGGGTGCTCATAATGAATTTGCAAGGGTTGCTGCAGAACATGGTATAGTTGGGATATTTCTTTATTGGGGATTTTTCTTTTACCTAACTCTTGATATTTTAAAACGACGACAGCCTCAACAACAATATGCTATGTATTTCCTGATACTGTTTTGCCTGATTGTAGTTCATAATGGACTAAAAATATCTATTCAACCTATATTGTTGATGCTGGCTGTAGGGGCATCTTCTATTGTTATCAAGCCCAAAAATGTAATACATGTATCTGACAGATTCAGAGCACAATCACTTGCATGATATAGCGCTATGTCATATAGCATGTTTCCCTACTTCACTTTCCTCAAAATTAGGGGTAGGGTATGTGAAAAAAACATTAGAATGGTTCTTACAAAACCCTGACAGATTTCTTTATCATGTTCAGGATCACAACGGAGTAGCAGGATATTGTGGAGGTTTTGTACCACAATATTATGGGGATGGCAGCAGTAGCGGTATGCTGCAGTATGCCTTTAATGAAGCATTAGTCGGAATAGCTTTACATCCCTGGCTATTATTTCATGCTGAAGTTCGGCAGCAATACAGATTTCTTTGGTTAAATATTCGTAGAAAATTTACAGGAAAAAATATTCCCCTGGATAATACAATAACTAAACCTGCTAAGCCTTCACATGTAGGTTTGGTTGTTATAGGAGTGCATCCAAATTTTAGAGGTAGCGGTGTGGCAAAGTTATTAGCAGATGAATTTGAATGTAAGGCAAAAGCATTTAATAAGCATGAAATGATATTGTCTGTAAAAACTGATAACCAAAGAGCTATAAATGCGTATAAAAAATTTGGGTGGAAAATCTTGAGCAAACAAAAGAATACCTATGTAATGAATAAAATGATTTAAGTCAATTTGATTCTTTACTTTGACGTTGCCAAAAGGCCTAAATAATTAATGAAAAAAATAAGATTTGCTCTTATAGGTTGCGGAAAAATTGGTTGGCGACATGCCGGGCATATTCTTAATTATGGAGTGCTTGTGGCAGTTTGCGATATTATAGAAGAAAAAGCAAATCTCATAGGTAATAAATACTCGGCTAAGGTTTATAAATCATTAGAAGAATTATTAGCAGTAGAAAAAGATCTGGATATAGTTTCAATATGCACGCCCAATGGTTTACATGCAACACACAGTATAACATCCCTAAGGGCAGGATGCCATGTACTATGTGAAAAGCCTATGGCCATTTCCGAAAAAGATTGCAGGCAAATGATTGATGCAGCACAAACAGCCGGTAAGTTTTTATTTGCTATTAAGCAAAACAGGTTTAATCCTCCGGTAGCAGCAGTAAAAAAAGCAATAGATGAGGGACGATTAGGGAAAATATATAGTATACAATTAAGTTGTTTCTGGAATAGAAATAATGAATATTATAAGGACTCATGGCACGGAAGCCGTGAATTAGATGGCGGCACATTATTTACACAATTTAGCCATTTTGTAGATTTGCTTTATTGGTTTGCCGGAGATGTTAAAGAAGCATTTTGTCTTACTGCAAATTTTGCGCATAAAGATGTTATAGAATTTGAAGATACTGGTGTGGTAGCTTTTCAATTTGAAAACGGAGCTTTAGGTACCATTAATTATACCGTTAATAGTTATCAAAAAAATATGGAAGGTTCTTTAACTCTCATAGCTGAAAAAGGAACTGTGAAAATAGGAGGTGAATATCTTAATGTGCTGGAATATCAGAACATAGAAGGTTTTGAAATTGTCAATTTGCCAAAGGGTAACAAACCAAATAATTATGGTACATATACAGGATCCATGTCCAACCATGATAAAGTGTATGAAAATGTTATAGAAGTATTGGTTCATGGGGGGACAATTTCAACAAGTTCTTTTGATGCATTAAAAACAGTAGAAATTATAGAGAAAATTTATACATCTGCAAAACAATTAAATAATAAAAAATGATGAATCAACCCATCATTTTTGAATCTGCAATCAGAGAGGTTTGTTTTGGAAAAGATGTTAAAATAGTACAGCCTGTAAATATTTATCAATGTAAATTAGGAGACCATGTATTTATTGGTCCATTTACTGAAATACAAAAAGAAGTGACAATTGGCAATAATACTAAAGTTCAAAGTCATACTCTTATATGCGAGTTGGTTTCAATTGGGCATGATTGTTTTATCGGTCATGGGGTAATGTTTGTTAACGACCTTTTTTTAGAGGGAAAACCTGCACAAGGCAATAAAGAACTATGGAAATCTACCAACATAGGTAATCATGTATCTATAGGTAGTAATGCTACAATACTACCAGTTTCTGTTTGTGATAATGTGGTTATAGGGGCAGGTGCAGTAGTTACAAAAAATATTTCTCAACCGGGTACTTATGCGGGCAACCCTGCAAGACTTATAACACTCTTTAGTCATTGATGAGGCGCATTATTTACATTGATAATTTTCTTACGGGTCATGGTCACACCCCCACTACAGGTACTACTCTTGTAAAACAATTCAGGGCGCAGGGTTTTAACGTAATACCAAGCAGCAGTAAAAATAATAAGCTGCTAAGACTTATAGATATGATTGGGACCATCATCCGGCATAGAAAAAATTCGGTGGTGCTTATAGCTACATATAGTCAACAGGCTTTTTATTTTGCATGTGCCTGTGCATTGGTATGCAGGGTCTTCAAAATTCCATATATTCCATGTTTACATGGTGGCAATCTTCCCCACAGAATAAAAAGGTCTCCTTTATTGGCTAATTTCTATTTTGCAAACAGCTATACAAATGTTGCAGTTTCAGGTTATTTGGGGGCAAGTATGATTAATAATGGTTGGAAATGTTTAGAAATACCTAATAATATTCCTTTAGAAAAATATCAATACAAGCATAGACAACAGGTAAGCCCAACATTATTTTGGGTGCGTTCTTTTCACAGTAATTATAATCCTCAACTTGCTATCAGGGTATTGTACAGGCTAAGGCAATTATACCCCAATGCTATACTTACTATGGTTGGTCCGGATAAAGATGATCATTCATTAGATAAGTGTAAGCAACTCATAAACGAATTGAAATTAGAGGATTGTATTTCACTGCCCGGATTACTTACCAGGGCAGAATGGACAAAGCTTTCCGGTGAACACGATATTTTTATAAACACAACAAACTTTGATAATCTTCCTGTAAGTGTTATAGAAGGAATGGCCTTGGGAATGATTGTTATCTCAACAAGTGTGGGTGGTGTACCATTTCTTATAGAACAACAAAAAAACGGTATCTTGGTACCACCAGAAAATGAAGATGCATTTATTAATGCGATTCAAGAAGTATTGAAAAATTCTGCATTAGCGGCAAACCTTAGCTTTGAAGCAAATATAAAAGCCCGGCAATTCGATTGGAGTAATATAAAACTCCTATGGGAAGACTTACTTAAAAATATCCCGGCCAATTGATTTACTACCATTTATTCTTGAAATTATCATCTTCCCTCAATTAACTTTTTTGATAATTTACCCAAAAGTTAATAAATAATTCAGCTTCTATCTCTCTGAATTATATCCCCCTTCATTACCTTCGCAACCTGTCATGATAACTGTTATTTGTCCTGTATTCAATGAGGCGGCATATATAATGTCCGTGCTTAACTTTTTTACTAAAGCACTTCCTGCTGAAAAAGAGCTAATTCTTGTAGATGGTAATTCTACTGATAATACATGTGATTTAATACTCAATTATGCTGTAAATCATCCTAATATTGTACTCTTACATAATCCTGAAAGATTTGTACCATATGCATTGAACAAAGCTATAAAAGCTGCAAAAGGAGATATTATTGTGCGCTTAGATGCTCATACCGATTATTCTATAGATTATTTTCTAAAAATTCAGGAAGCATTTTCTAAAACTGATGCCGATATAGTAGGCGGGCCTATGCGTATAGCACCCGGTAATCCTGTCCAAAATGCAATAGGGCATGCAACAAGCACTGTTTTTGGTGTAGGAAATAGTTCGTTTCATTTTGAAGACTATAAAGGCTATACAGACAGTGTGTATCTAGGTGCCTGGAAAAAAATAATATTTGAAAAAACAGGCTTGTTTGATACTACTTTCAAGCGCAATCAGGATGATGAATTTCACTACAGGGCTAAAAGCATGGGGTTTAGAGTTTATCAGGATCCCTCAATCAAACTATATTACCACCCCCGCAAAACATTTACATTACTTTTTAAGCAATATTTTCAATACGGATTATATAAACCAATGGTTTTAAAAAAAGTAAAATCCTCTATTAATCTGAGGCATATTATCCCTTCATTATTTGTAATTTATCTTATTTTTTTACCATTATTTATATTGTCAGGTATAATGTATATGTTGCTGCCTCTGCTTATTTATTTTATAGCTGCAATCTTTTTTTCCATTAAAAGCAAAAGGTCTTTTAAGGAAATGCTCTTAACAACCATAGTTTATTTTATTTTACACTTAGCCTATGGTTTGGGTTTTATTGCAGGTATTACACTAAAAGCAGATAAATCAACCACATCCGAAAAACAACTTATTGTCTCCAACTAATTCTAATTTGAATAATTTTTACAATTTATTATACTTCATTATTCATTCATATCGTTAGGTTGAAAACAAACGATTAAAATACCGTTATGAAAATTGATTTTTCACCACCTTTTATTGACGATGACGTAAAAAATGAAGTCATATCTGCATTAGAAAGCGGTTGGATAACAACAGGACCAAAGGTTAAGGCACTAGAACATGAAACTGCCTCTTACGTAGGAATAGAGCATGTATTATGTATAAATTCAGCAACATCTGGTCTTATGCTGGTATTACATTGGCTAGGAATTGGAAGGGGCGATGAGGTTATTATACCATCATATACATATTGCGCCACAGCTTTAGTGGTTATGCATCTGGGAGCAATACCGGTAATGGTAGATGTAAAATCAGATTTTAATATTGATTCTGAAAAAGTTAATGATGCAATTACTGCCAAAACCAAAGCAATAATACCGGTAGATTTTGCAGGATGGCCATGTGATTACGATGAACTTTTTGATATTGTTAATAGAAAGAAAGCTCTTTTTAATGCAAATGGCAAAGTACAGGAGCAATTGGGCCGAATAGCCATAGTTGCTGATGCTGCACATTCCTTTGGGGCATCCTACAAAGGACAGAAGACGGGCATTTTGGCAGATATTTCGGTATTCTCCTATCATGCAGTCAAGAATCTTACGACTGCTGAAGGAGGTGCAATTTGTATTACTATGCCCGCCCCATTTGATAATGGCGAAATTTATAAAACCTTGAGACTTTGGAGTCTGAATGGACAAACAAAAGATGCCTTTGCTAAGAGTCAGTCCGGAGGTTGGAGATATGACATAGTATATCCGGGTTTTAAGATCAATATGCCTGATGTATGCGCTGCCATTGGATTAGCCCAAATTAGAAAATACGATAATGCAGTTTGGTCAGAACGTAAAAGAGTTTTTGAATTTTTTGCAAAAGAATTTATCAATGATAAATGGGCAGAAGTGCCACCATACTTTAGCAAAGAAAAGATCTGCAGTTACCACCTTTTTCCTTTGAGAATAAAGGGAATAACAGAGCAACAACGAGATATGATTATTGAGAGGATTACTTGTGAACAACTCGCTGTAAATGTTCACTTTATACCGTTACCTTTGCTTTCAGTTTTTAAAGAAAAAGGCTATCAAATTGCAGATTTTCCTATAGCATTTGATAACTATAGCAGGGAGATTTCGTTACCCATATATCCTCAATTAAACAATATCCTGTGTGAACACATCGTTACTGTTGTCAGAACCGCAGTTAAAGAGATCTTAAAGTAAAATGGGCACAACTCGTTTTTTTGATATTGTGTTTTCCATGTTGGGATTGATTGTCTTGTGTCCGATAATAATTATCATTATTATTTCGATAAAGATGACTTCTAAAGGAAATGTATTTTTCCCTCAATTCAGAGTAGGTCAATATGGTAAAGATTTTAAAGTACTTAAATTTCGTACTATGTACGTGAATGCGGAAAGTAAAGGACTTTTAACAGTTGGTGGAAAAGACAATAGAATAACCAAAATTGGTTATTATCTTAGAAAATATAAGCTTGATGAATTGCCTCAGCTAATAAATGTGCTAAAAGGTCAGATGAGCATAGTAGGACCACGACCCGAGGTAAGAAAATATGTTGATTTATATACTGATGAGCAAAAAAAAGTGTTAGATGTATTGCCTGGAATTACAGATTATGCATCAATAGAATTTAGAAACGAAAATGATTTATTGGCCTTACAAGAAAATCCTGAAGAATTTTATATAAAAGAATTAATACCTAAAAAAAATAGTCTTAATTTTAAATATATAAATAATCAAAGTTTGGCAGAATATTTTTTTATCATTCAAAAAACCTTTGTTACAGCATTTAAAGGACGATAGCTTAAAATAATAGTATTGCAGAATTACGCTTGTTTAAAAAATTGCAACTATTTATTCTAACTTTGCATCTTATTACAAAGAAGTTTTTAGTATTAAATAATTAAAACTGTAATATATAAAATAAAGTATCCAATTTTAAAACCATTTCTACACATTATTTATGTAGACTTATAACAATGTTTCTTCAAGAATAAACAAAACGGGTGTGAAAAATTTAAGGAAATTTTTACTACGAAACCGCATAGCTCCAAAATGGTTGATATTTGTTTTGGATCTTTCAATCTGTTGCTTTGCTATAATTTATGCAAACTATCTTAGATTAAATTTTGACCTCTCCCTCATTCATTTCTCAGAAATGATTGATGATTTGGTTGCTACCATTATTACAAACTCCATACTTTTTTACATTTTCAGAACTTATCACGGTATTATTCGGCTTTCAGGTTTTCAGGAAGCCTTTAGAAGCATTTCGGCTGTTTTTTATTCCTTTTTTATAATGCTTGTTTTCAACATTTCTTTGAAGATATATGGAATTCCTCCATTTATTCCAATATCTGTATTGTTTATATATTTTTTTATATCATCATTTTCAGTGTTCGGCTACAGGCTTTTGGTAAAGCATCTTTATAGAATAAGTGTAACCCAGGATGAGGATATTCATATTGTAATCTATGGAGCAGAGTTAAATGGTTCAGTATTAAAGAAAACGATAGAGCAAACTTCTAACAACCGCTATAAAATAGTTGCATTTATAGATGATGATGAAAATCTTTTTGGAAAAACAATTGACAATGTAAAAATATACTCATTTAGTCAGATTCAAAATGTAATTAAATCATGGCAAATAAAAATGTTGTTTTTTGCCCGTCAGGATTTTGATTTAAATCAAAAAAATAAAATAGTGGATTATTGCCTTGAGCAAAATATTAAGGTGATGAATATTCCACCAATGAGAGAGTGGATTCAAGGACATCTAAACCTAAACCAACTTCGCGAAGTACAAATAGATGAATTGCTTGGCAGGCCGCAGATTAGTCTCAAAAATGAACATGTAATAAACCTTTTAAGAAATAAGAAAGTTTTAATAACAGGAGCAGCAGGCTCCATAGGTAGCGAACTTGCACGACAGATTGCAAGCATTAATCCATACTCACTCATCATTTGTGATCAGACAGAAACAGGCTTGTATGAACTTGAATACGAACTGCAGAAGAAGTATCATTTGGGCAATACTCTAAAAGTCTTTCTTGGGGATGTAAAAGATGAAAAATCAATGAACAATATGTTTGCGCAATATATGCCGAATATCGTGTTTCATGCAGCCGCATACAAGCATGTACCAATGATGGAAAACCATCCATCAGAAGCAACCCGTAACAATGTTATTGGAACTAAGGTACTTTCTGACATGGCTGAGTTTTACAATGTAGAAAGATTTTTATTTGTATCTACTGACAAAGCTATCAACCCTACCAATGTAATGGGGGCTAGCAAAAGGATTGCAGAGATTTACTGTCAATCGCTTTTGTCCCGTAAGAATATTCCGGTAATGGACGAAAGAATAATTCAAATAGCTCCACGGACAACAAAAACAAAGTTTATCACTACACGTTTTGGCAATGTGCTTGGCAGTAATGGTTCTGTAATACCTCGTTTTCAGGAACAAATTTCAAAGGGTGGCCCCGTAACGGTAACTCATCCTGAAATTATCAGATATTTTATGACCATACCCGAAGCTTGTTCTTTGGTATTGGAAGCAGTAACCATGGGCAATGGTGGCGAAGTATTTCTATTTGATATGGGCGAACCCATAAAAATTCTTGATTTGGCTAAAAAGATGATTAAACTTGCTGGTCTTACACCAGGCAAGGATATTGATATTCAATTTACAGGATTAAGACCGGGTGAAAAACTTTACGAAGAGCTTTTGAATAAAAAAGAAGAGGTGATACCTACACACAATAAGAAAATACTTATAGCAAAAGTAATGGAATATGACTATGAGCAAATATCAGTAAGCATTGAAACACTTATAAATTTTGCTATAAATAACAAAGATGAGGAAGTTGTAAAGCAAATGAAACGAATAGTTCCTGAGTATATAAGCAATAATTCAGTCTACGAAGCTATGGACGAAGAAATAGTTACTCCACCATTAACCTCTCACGGATAAAAACAGGTATATTGCACACAGAATTGTTGTAATACATGTTTAATTTATTCAAGAAAAAAACCGTTAAGCCGGTCAATCCCGATTTGTCTTTTATAGGTGTTGATATGCATAGTCATCTGCTTCCGGGCATAGATGACGGTTTAAAAGAATTGGAGGAATCTGTTGAATTCATTAGGGAGTTATCACTGCTTGGTTATAAAAAGCTAATTTGTACACCTCATATACTTGCAGACCTTTATCCTAATAGCCCACAAACTATATTCCCAAAATTGCAACTGGTAAAGGATGCATTGAAACAGCAAGGAATTGAAATGCATATGGAAGCTGCAGCAGAATATATGGTAGACCATTCTTTTGCGGAGCTCATTGCCAAATCAACTAAAGAGGAGTTACTTACCATTGGGGGCAAATACATTTTGATAGAAATGTCTTATTTATCAGCTTCTCCCAATATTGATCAGATAGTTTTTGATTTAAGTATGATGAATCTTACACCTATTTTAGCTCATCCTGAAAGATATAATTATTATCATCGGCATTTTGGACAATATGAACATTTTAAAGAGCGGGGTTGCAAGCTTCAGGTGAATTTATTATCATTAACAGGGGTATATGGTCCCAATGTTCAAAAAACCGCCGAAAAACTCTTAAAGGCAGGTATGGTAGATTTTTTAGGTACTGATATGCATCACCAAAAGCATCTTTTTATGTTAAAAAGCCTTTCAACCCGGCCAGAATTTTATGAAATAGTAAGGGATACTATTTTATTAAATAAAACTTTGCTATAATAAATAAAATCACTCCTTATATTTTAAAGGCTTACTTTTTTTTATTTATAATATTCACAACTTAATTGTTGCTTCTTTGTTTATTTTTGCCGAAAATTACATTGCTATATGAATTTCCAACTCACTGAAGAACATCTGATGATACAACAAGCAGCTAGAGACTTTGCTGTAAATGAATGCCTTCCCGGTGTTATTGAAAGAGATGAATTACAACGTTTTCCTAAGGAGCAAATAAAAAAACTGGCTGAACTTGGCTTTATGGGTATGATGGTTAGTCCCGAATACGGCGGAAGTGGTATGGATACCACCAGCTACGTATTGGCAATGGAGGAAATTAGTAAAATAGATGCAAGTGTTAGTGTATGCATGAGTGTAAACAATAGTCTTGTATGTTGGGGTCTTGAGGCCTTTGGTAACGAAGCCCAAAAACAAAAATATCTTACACCTCTTGCGCAAGGCCTTAAAGATGGAGAAATATACACAGGGGCCTTTTTGCTTAGCGAACCCGAAGCCGGAAGCGATGCTACAAGTCAGCAGACAAAGGCAGAAGACAAAGGTGATTATTATCTGCTTAATGGCACCAAAAACTGGATAACCAATGGTTCATCCGGCTCTGTTTATCTGGTAATGGCGCAGACAAATTCTGAAAAGGGTAGCCGCGGTATCAATGCATTAATAGTAGAAAAAAACTGGCCGGGAGTAACTGTAGCGGCCAAAGAAAATAAGTTGGGCATTCGTGGTAGTGATACACACACCATCATGTTTACAGATGTAAAAGTGCCCAAAGAAAACAGAATAGGTGAAGATGGGTTTGGGTTTAAGTTTGCTATGAAAACTCTGGCAGGTGGTCGTATTGGTATTGCTTCGCAGGCATTGGGTATAGCAAGTGGGGCTTTTGAACTCGCAGTAAAATATGCTAAGGAGCGTAAGGCTTTTGGTAAAGAAATTATGCACCATCAGGCAATACAGTTTAAGCTTGCAGATATGGCTACCAAGGTTGAAGCTGCAAGAATGCTGTGTCTTAAAGCGGCATGGCTAAAAGATCAGGGAGAAGATTATGCTTTGAGTTCATCTATAGCAAAAGTATTTAGCAGCGAAACAGCTATGTGGACTGCTATTGAGGCGGTACAGGTACATGGCGGTTATGGTTTTGTAAAAGAATACCATGTAGAAAGGCTAATGAGAGATGCCAAGATTACACAGATATACGAAGGCACCAGCGAAGTACAGCGTATTGTTATTGGAAGAGAAATACTGAAGTAGTTACAAATATTAATTTAATCAAAGACCATTTACTCCAGTAAGTGGTCTTTTTATTTAGTTTATTCAAGTTTTAATAAATGCCGGTAAATAAAGAAAAGTATAACGAAATCATAAGTGAGCTTACACAGAAAAACGTAAACCTTATCGCAGTAAGCAAGTTGCAATCTGTGCAGGATATTGAGGAAATGTATGCCTTTGGTCAAAGAGATTTTGGAGAGAACTACGTACAGGAATTAATAGAAAAGCACGAAAAATTACCAAAGGATATCAGGTGGCATTTTATAGGTCATCTACAGCGCAACAAGGTTAAATACTTAGCTCCGTTAATTCACCTCATACAAGGAGTTGATAGTTTTAATTTATTGAACGAAATAAACAAAGAAGCACATAAAGCCGGAACCAAAATAAATTGTTTGCTGCAGGTTCATATAGCAGAAGAAGAAACAAAATTTGGGCTAAATGAAGTTGAATTGAATGAAATTATAAAAACTGCTATAGAGCGACCTGCATTACTTTCTCATGTAAATATTGCAGGGCTTATGGGTATGGCAAGTTTTACAAACGATAGCAGGAAAGTGAAAAGCGAAATGAAAAAACTTGAAACGTTATTTCTAAAATATAAATCTTTGCTTCCCCTTTCTACCCTTTCTATGGGTATGAGTGGTGATTATCAAATTGCCATGGCGTGTGGTAGCAATATGGTCAGGATTGGCAGTCTGTTGTTTGGTACAAGAAATTCAAAGTAGGCTAAACCGCATCTTTTCTCGGGTTTTTTTTAATGAGCATATAAGCCCCTATACCAAGTCCAAGGCCTATTACTATACTAATAACTTTCCACCAAAAGCTCATTTCTGTGGTTTGCTCAATTGGAGCCGGAGTTGTATTTTGAGCTTGAATAACTATAGTGGAAATAAGAAAAATGAATGTGAGAAATTTTTTCATAAGAAATAGTTTCTTGTTTATGACTATCATATTATTTTAACCCAAATTTACGGAAAATGCTTTGGGAATAGCTGACTATAATCAGTTTGCAAAAACTAATTAATTCAATGCCGTTTAAATAAGAATCCGCTACAATGGCTTATAATTCATTGATTTTGGTTTTTGTTGTTTATGATTTCTGGGGAAATGTCTGTTTGGTCTGACGACTTCTGTTGTGTTAATAAGCATTTTGTCAAAGTGCTCTAAACACTGATTGAATTTTCTTTTTATAAATATTCCAACCCATGATTTAGAAATAAAGCTGATGGCATTAGTCCTATTAATTTTTCGTGGATGTTTTCTTTGTGTGTTTTTTTCTGTTCTTATTTTTTCTGCAATTGGGTGAGCCAATATTGCACACATATTCATGGTAAATATGGCGGCATAAAAATCTTGTTTTACCGACAGGCTTGTCATACCCGAAAAATTCGCTAAATCAATCCTGGTTTTTAATATTTTATAGGCTTCTTCCTCTGTCCACCTTTGATGATAAAGCCATTTTAAATCTTTCGGCGTGGTATCAATTGGGCAAAGCAAACTGGTACACAATATTTCTTTTTTACCATTGTCTAATTCTACTACAACTATACGAACTTCAAAATCTATTTGAGTGGTATTGAATTTTTTGGCCAGGCTCAACTGGTTTTTATTAAGTATGAATTTTACAATTTTATCTGTCTCTCCATTTTCCAGCATCTTGTTTACTTCCTTCCACCAATTATCTTTTAGGCGTACGCAAAAATGGATGTTTCGTTGAAGCAGCTCATACAGCAAACCCACGCTGGGATAGCCCCTGTCAAGCAATATTAAATCATCGGCCATAAAATCAACCTCTTCTAATTGCTGTTTAAATAACGTTGTTTCATGCACTTTAAAAGCATCAATTTTTGCATTTAAGGTAACTTGATTAAACACATCGTAAACCAAAGATATTTTGGCTAAAGACTTTTCACAATCTGCATTTCTGCCAACACCTGTTAACGGAAAATCTTTGGAAATATCTTTTGATTTAGGCACTAAAACAGTACTTCCATCGCAGGCCAATACCCTAAACTCTCCCCATCTTACATAAGGAGCCTGTTGATAAAATGAATTAACCGACTTGTTGCTTAATTCAATAAATGCGGTGTGTTTTAATTTTGAACGTTCCGTTGAAAAGGCTCCTTTGGTTACTTCCTGAATGCTAAAATCTTCGTTATTGATTTTGGCAAAAAAATCATTTAACTCTCTTTGTATGGAATTTCGTAACAACTTAGCAATGAAGATAATTAAGAGCTGAAAACCTAATTTACGATCTCTGATAAATACTCTACAGCCGTTGGTGTTACGGTGCTTAAAATCTTCGTCATAAAGAATGTTGGTTATATCGTTTAAAATGTTTGCCCTATTATACTGTACTGTTTTTTAGTAACGCAAATTTATACAAAACCCAGCAATATCAGCTATCTTTAATTAAACGACATTGACTAATTAATACAAAAAATTTTTAGTTGTGAAAATGCAACCCGGTAAAACCAAAATTGAAAAGCCTATTTTTATACCATGAAGCGTTTAGATATTTTAAGGCTATCGTACAGGACTGTAACAAGTAACAAGTTGCGAACAGGTATTACCGTGGCTATTATAGCTTTTGGAATTATGGCGTTAATAGGAATTATTACCGCCATACAGGCAATGAACCAAAGCCTGAAAGAAAGTTTTTCTTTTCTTGGGGCAAATGCATTTTCCATACGTTATAAAGAACGAAACATAATGGGCGGTGGTAGCAATGTTTCTAAAAGTAAGAAGGGGAAAAAAGATAAAGCTTCAAATATTGGTAAGCCTTTTAGCTATACTCAAGCATTGTTGTTTAAGGAGAATTATAAATTTCCTGCAGTAGTCGGTATTCAACTGGGGGGGCCAAACTCTGTAATTGCAAAGTTTGAAAATATTGAAACTAACCCCAACATCAGAATTACGGGAGGAGATGAAAATTTCTTAAACATTAATGGATACAACCTACAGTCAGGAAGAAATTTTAGTCGCTTAGATGTAGAGACCGGCCGAAACGTTTGTATGCTTGGCAGCGATGTTGCTAAGAAACTATTTCCCCGAAATCCTGAAGCTTGTGTCGATAAAATAATAAGGGTTGCCAACCTCCCTTACAGGGTTATAGGCTTGTTGAAACCCAAGGGTACAAGTGTTTTCATGCAAATGGATAAGGTTATACTTACCAGTTATAACAATGTAAGAAGGCTTCCAAATGCCCAAAATTCTTTTTCAATAAATGTTATGGTGCATGACATAACACAAATGGAGCCTGCCATTGGCGAGGCAACAGGAACCTTAAGACCAATCAGAAGGCTAGAAATAAAAGACAACGACAATTTTTATATTTATAAAAGTGACAGTATAGCCGAAACAATGATTGGTTTACTATCAAGTATATCTGGTGCAGCAGGGGCAATTGGTTTAATAACACTGATTGGTGCAGCTATTGGTCTTATGAATATTATGTTGGTGGCGGTAACAGAAAGAACAAAAGAAGTTGGTCTTATTAAGGCATTGGGTGGTACCAGAAAAAGTGTACGTAACCAGTTTTTGTATGAATCAATTATTATTAGTTTGTTGGGTGCAGTATTCGGTATCGTACTTGGCGTATGTGTTGGTAATTTATTTTCTATTGTTCTGGGTACAGGCTTTGTTGTGCCGTGGGGCTGGGTAATAACCGGTATTATAATTTGCAGCCTTGTAGGGTTAACCGCAGGATTGTGGCCGGCTATAAAAGCATCTAAATTAGATCCCATTGTAGCGTTGAGATATGAGTAGGCAATAAACTATGTTTGATTTGTAAAATACTACATCATTTTTACTAATGATTTTGACAATAAAAAAAGGGTGAATTTTCTCAATGAAAATTCACCCTTTTTTTATTATACTTATCCTCTAAGAAACTCTAAACTCTAAACCCAAAGCCTACTTCTTCGGTTCCAACGCATCTTTAATCCGCTGCTGTAAATCAATTAAATGAATCTTACTCATCTTATCAGTGGATGTGTTGATTGCATTTGCTACCATAGATTTTAATTCCATCAACTTCATACGGGCTATACCCGGAATATCAGTTTTGCTGATATCAGTTACGTTTACAGGAGGATTGTTACCTGTAGAAAATGTGAACCCGGACATACTGGATGCATTCATCATTTTACTCAATTTGTCTACATAACTTTTTTGGAGCTTTCTGCGATAATTATCTATAGGCTTCCTGCTCATTAGTTCACTAAACAATACTCTTTGTACTTCATCCATTAGTTCTATAGCACTGTACGCTTGCTGAGCACCAAATCGTTCTACTGATTCCTGCAGGCGTATAAGCCTGTCGTTACTGATGAGGTTACTTAAAGCACTTTCCTGTGCTGCAGCAACAGGGTCTGCTTCACCGGGGTTGTTTATTCTGTTCCAGATATCTTTATTGATTAGCCATGTGGGGGTTTCAAAAACCTGTGTTGTAACAAAGTTTACCGCTTCCTGTTGTTTATACTTTGGTGTAACATCGTAAACTGCATTGGCGCTTTCTGATGTCTGTATGGTTTCAAAAACACCACCAACATTTGTTGTTACATGACCTACATATCGCCTGTATTGTCCAATTAACTGACCATACATTTCCTCAATATTTTTATTTTGATCTGTTTCTTCTTTTGTCCATTCCGGTAAGTTTTTAAGAATCAGTTTCAGGTTTTTGATGCCATACATGCTGGCTTTTACTGCATCGTCACTCAAGTCTTCTCTTTGGTTTCGGGGATCGTTATCATTACCCAATTCATAAGTACCAAAATAGGTTCGTGGATTATTTTTCAGCGAAGCAATAATCAGTTTGTTACTTTCCTTTTTCTTTTCTTCTTCAACGGTTCCCGGTATATAACCATATCCCCAACGAATAGCCCATTTGTCATAATCGCCTATGCGGGGAAATAGCCCGATTTCGCTGATGTTATCTTCTGGTTGGGCAACATAATTAAAACGTGCATAATCCATGATTGATGCAGTGTGACCGTTTGCCTCTACCCAATTTTTATCCCTCAACTTTTCTACCGGAGTACGGCTGCTACTGCCCATGTTGTGCAACAAACCAATAGTGTGACCAACTTCGTGTGAAGAAACAAAACGTATCAGTTCACCCATCAGCGAATCATCAAATTTCATTTTTCTGGCACGTGGATTAACTGCTGCAGTCTGAATCATATACCAATTGTGCAGCAGTTTCATCACATTGTGGTACCAACCTATATGGCTCTCCAATATTTCACCGCTTCTGGGGTCGTGTACATTAGGGCCATAAGCATTTTCAACATCTGATGCAAAATAGCGCAGCACAGAATAACGGGCATCTTCCATACTCATGGTGCTGTCACCTTCTGGCCAATCTTTGCCCATAATAGCATTTTTAAAACCGGCTTTTTCAAAAGCAGCCTGCCAGTCGTTTATGCCTGCGGTCAGATATTTCCTCCACTTTTTCGGCGTAGCCGGATCAATATAATAAATGATTGGTTTTTTAGGCTCTACCAATTCTCCTCTTTTCCATTTTTCAACATCTTCATCCTTTGGTTCTAAACGCCACCTTACAGCAAATGTATTATCCTCTACACGTTGTTGGTCATCGTCAAAGGTGGTAAAATTGTCAGGGAAAAATCCTACTCTTCTGTCCCAATACCTAATATCCATGGGTTTTTTGGGTAAGAGAATCATAGAAGTATTCAATTCAATTGTAACCGCCCCTGCTGCATTGGCCGCAGGTACATTTGCCGAAGGAGCAGCTGTAAACGGTCCGGGAGGGGGAGGTGTTGAATTAAATGTTTTCACTGTCCTGATTTCAGTATTCATAGGAAATGATCCTACATTTTGTATGTAAGACCGGTCTATTGCAATACCTGAAAGATTAAATGACTTTTTTGCTCCTGTACTTACACTTACCACCTGATTGTCACCTTTAAAAAAATCTGTAACATCAATAACCACAGCAGAAGAATCTTTGCTGTAAGCCGCTATAGGAAAGGCGGCAGCTATAGCATTCAGATTGCTGTTTTTTACTGCTTTATAGATTGCATTACTTGTGTCGGCCACACTAACCAATGTTATTACACGCAAAAACACATTGTTATTTGGTCCTTTTTCAAACGCTATAGTTTGTTGATTGGTCAGTTCTCCTCCATATGTACCACGACCGGTGCCTTTATTGGCCGGAACTTTTACAAATCGGGTAACGGCCATAATTTCTCTGTTCAGTACACTGTCATTCAGTTCAAAAAAATATTTGTCTTCTACACGGTGTACCGTAAATAGCCCTTTTTGTGTAACAGCCTTATCGGTAATTACATCTTTGTAAGGTTTTGGCCCCTGCTGTTTGGGGCCACTAGATACTCCTGCAGTACCCGCATTAGCCGGTGGAATTGCTGTAGCAGGCTTTGTTGTATTCTTTGGTGTTGAACATCCAAAAAAAACAGCAGTCGTGAAAATGAATACCAATTTTCTCATAAATTATTAATTGTTTAGAAAAATGAAATTAATACAATGAAAAATGAAAAATGAATAAAATGGTTTAAACGGTAACCAAGTATCTTTGAAAATGGCAGATGATAACCCAATTATTTGTAAAAGTGGTGGCTCAAAAATTGCATCTTATTATAAATCCTTAGTAAAAAGAAGTACTTTGTAAGCCGAATAATAAAAAAAATTTAAAGGCTTTAAAAATATTTGCGGCATAGTTCATTTTCAAGTCATTATTTTTTGTTAGAATTGCCAAACGATTTCATTATTCATAATTATTTACTTTAATCAAATTAATCAAACACAAAAATTTGAGTCATGGCGGAAATTAAACCAACAGCTTCAGCAAAAAGCGCAACATCTGTTCAACCACAAAAATCCGGAAATAGTATTTCATGGATTGCACCCGTTGCCTGTATTATTTTAGGTTACGTTTTATGGCGTTTTGTAATTGGCGCAGATTCTAATTTTACTACTCCTGACAAAGCAGGTGGATTCTGGCCTAATCATCAGGGGCCTAAAGGAAATATTTCCCGTATGTATGAGGGAGGTATCATTGTTCCTATTCTTATTGGTTGTTTTTTAATTGTATTGACATTTGTAATTGAAAGATTGCTAACAGTAGCTAAAGCTTCAGGTAGTGGCAGCATTGCTGAATTTGTAAGAAAAGTACAGTTTCACCTTGCTAACAAAGATGTAGATAAGGCACTTATGGAGTGTGATAAGCAAAAAGGTTCGGTAGGTAATGTAATGAAAGCCGGATTGCGTAAATACAAAGAAATGATTGGTAATACAGAATTGGATACCGATCAGAAATTAATTAATATTCAAAAAGAAGTAGAAGAAGCTACAGCGCTTGAACTGCCAATGTTGGAGAAGAACCTTGTTTTTCTTTCTACAATAGCATCGGTAGCTACGTTGTTAGGACTATTAGGAACGGTAATCGGTATGATTAAATCGTTCTCTGCATTGGGTGAAGCAGGTGGTGGCGAAGCTGCACAAAAACTATCTCAAGGTATTTCTGAAGCCCTGTATAATACTGCTTTAGGTATTGGTACATCAGCTATAGCCATTATCATGTATAACGTATTTACTACCAAAATTGATAGTATTACATACGGTATAGATGAGTCAGGTTTTACATTGACACAAAGTTTTGCTGCTAACTACAAATAATTTTGTAGTTGTAGTTATGGAATATGCAGTATGGCTGCATCTTATTAACAGCGTTTAAAAATAATAATAATGGCAAGACCCAAAATACCCCGGAAAAGTACCTCGGTGGATATGACGGCGATGTGCGATGTAGCATTTCTGTTGTTGTCATTTTTCATTCTGACTACCAAGTTTAAAGCTCCGGAGGCGGTAAGTGTTGTAACCCCCAGTTCAGTTTCTAGCAAAATAGCTCCATCTAAAGATGTTACGCTTGTCAGTTTTACAAAAGAAGGCAAAGTGTTCATTTCTTTAGACAATGAAGAGGTTAAGGCTGATTTGGCAAACCAAATAAATAGTGGAAAAGGGGTTGGCATGTCGGCAGGTGAAATTGCAGCATTTAAAAAGGCAAGTTTTTTTGGAACATCCTTTAGTCAGTTGAAGTCCGCATTGCAGATACCTTCTGATAAACTAAATTCAGAAACACTACCCGGCATACCCGCTAAAGATTCTACTAATAATGAAGTAACAGATTGGATGCGGTATATTGTTGCAGCACATAGCAATACAAGCAATAAATTGAACCTTGTTGTTAAAGGTGACAACCTGGCTAAATACCCGACTTTTTCAAATGTAATAGCAGCATTTAAAAAGAATGAACAGTTCAAATTTCAAATGATTACTAATCCTGAAGGCGTACCTACGGGTACAGACCTTTGGAGAAAGTATATGAAAGGCGAAACAACGGCAGCGGAATAAGGTTTAGAGTTTAGGGTTTAGAGTTTAATTCAAATTTTGTTCGTTTTAAACATTAAACCTTCAACATAAAACAAAAAAACTATAAGAGTAATTCATTTAATAAAAACAGTTTACGATGGCAGAAATGGATACCTCGTCGGGTGGCGGACATAAAAAAGGCCCCGGCGTCAAAAAAGCAAAAAAAGCATCCACACGGGTTGACCTTACACCAATGGTTGACCTTGGGTTTCTTTTGATAACATTTTTCATCTTTACTACTACCATGAGCCAACCTACGGCTATGAAGTTGTTCCTGCCTAAGGACACTGACAAACCGGAGGAGCAAAACAAGGCTAAGGAAAGTGGTGCGCTTACGCTTCTTTTGGGAAAAAATGACAACGTATATTATTACGAGGGTCAGCTAAGTCCCGATGGCAGCAACTTTAAGAGCAGCACCATGAAGAAGATCAGAGATGAAATAATCAGCAAGAAGAGAAATACACCTAAAGAAGATTTGGTTATAGTGATTAAGCCCAGCATAGAATCTAATTTTAAAGATGTTGTGGATATTCTGGATGAAATGACTATTAGCCAGATTGAACGTTATGCAATGGTTGACATTAGCGAAGGTGAAGCGCAATTAGTTAAAATAAGTGACGACGCACCGCAGTAAATAGCTTCTTAACTTTTAAAGATTGAAACAATGGACGTTAATAAAATTTTGAGTGCAGACTTTCTTGATATCCTTTTTGAGGGTAAGAACAAGGAGTATGGTGCTTATGAACTAAGAAAGACATACAACAACAGGATTCGTACCTCTATGATAGTTATGGTAGGTGTATGTCTGTTGCTGATTATTGGACAAATACTGGGAAAGGAAAAAAGCGGCGACAAGAACAAAATAATTGTGCAGGATGTACAATTGGAGGACATTAAAAAGGATGAAAAAAAGCCTGAACCACCACCTCCACCACCACCGCCAAAGCCTGAACCACCCAAAGTGGAAATTACCAAATTCACTCCTCCAAAGATAGTGAAGGATGAAGAGGTAAAAGAACCACCGCCTGTAGTTGAAAAACTGGAGGAAACAAAAATTGGTACTATTAATCAGGAAGGTAAAAAAGATGAAGGTATACCTGCCCCACCTGTAGAAACAGGTACCGGAGTTGTGGAACCTAAAAAAGTAGAAGAAGATTACGATAAGGTATTTACCAAGGTAGAAAAAGAAGCGAAGTTTCCCGGTGGACCCGAGCAATGGAGAAAATACCTTGAAAGAAACCTGAACAGTAATGCAGCCGCAGACGATGGCGCACCTCCCGGAAGTTATTCGGTAAAGGTTCAGTTCATTGTGGACAAAGAAGGTAACATCAGCGATGTAAAAGCTGTAGAAAGCCCTAAAGCTTGTCCTACGTGTGGAACTGAAGCCGTAAAGGTGATCAAAAAAGGACCCAAGTGGGAGCCTGCTGTTCAAAACGGACGTAATGTAATTTACATGGCCAACCAGCAAATTACCTTTGTAGTAAATGAAGAGTAAATTTTAAGTACAAATATTTGAACAAAAAATCCTCCCTTTGTGGAGGATTTTTTTTAGCCTCCCCAACCCCTCCGAAGGAGGGGCTAATGTGCAACATCTAAACTATTGGCGAACCCTTTATTTGTTAAAACTTAAAAAAGATATTACAACATTTGAACCCTTAAACCTCTTGAACCTTTTGAACTATTGAACTTTTTAAACCCTAAACCCTAAACCCTAAACTCATAACTCTAAACTCTAAACTCATAACTAACAACATGCTCGGAAAACTATCAGGATGGGATGATACAATAGTGGCGCTTGCTACACCGCAAGGTGTGGGTGCTATTGGCGTTGTACGGGTAAGTGGAAATAAGGCTATTGAAATGGTCAACCATATTTTTCCTGCAAAAGATTTGTATGTACAACCCTCGCATACACTACATGTAGGTTTGTTGGTGCAGGATGGGGTAACAATAGATCAGGTGGTGATTGCATTATACAAAGACCCTTCTTCCTATACTGGAGAAGATACCGTAGAAATATCGGCGCATGGATCGCCATATATTCTGGAGAAAATCATAGTTGCCATTACTGCACAAGGTGCACGGTTGGCAAAGCCCGGAGAGTTTACACAAAGGGCATTCCTCAATGGCAAATTGGATCTTACACAAGCAGAAGCCGTTGCAGACCTCATACAAAGCAATACTGAAGTAAGCCGCAAACATGCCTTGCAAAATATACGGGGCGGTTTTTCTTCTGTATTAAAAGGTTTAAGAGATAAGTTACTTTCTTTCTCCGCACTCATAGAACTTGAATTGGATTTTAGTCAGGAAGATGTAGAGTTTGCAGACAGGACACAACTGAATAATCTGGTAACAGAAGCTGTAACTGAAACCGCCAACCTGATTAATAGTTTTGCATTGGGCAATGTGATAAAAAACGGAGTGAGTGTAGCTATCATAGGCAAACCCAATGCCGGCAAGAGTACATTACTCAACACTTTGCTCAACGAAAACAGGGCCATTGTAAGTGAAATACCCGGAACCACCCGTGATACAATTGAAGAGGTTATGAACATAGACGGCATACTCTTCAGGCTGATAGATACTGCCGGTATAAGACAACATACTGCCGATACCATAGAAAGCATAGGCGTGGAACGAAGCCTTGAAAAAATGGCGCAGGCAGATGTAGTGGTGTATCTTTTTGATGTATCAGAAACTACAAGCCACGAACTGAAAGCTGTGATGGACGAAATGAATGCTAAAGGCATTCGTTATCTGCTGACCGGGAATAAAACCGATAAACTGACATCCGACGAACTAGGGTTAAAGTTTCCCGAACTGCCCATACTGTTCATTTCTGCAAGTAAGAAAAACAATATAGAAACGCTAAAACAGCGGTTGGTAGATATGGTTATAGGTGATAACCTTTCTGCAGAAAGCACCATAGTATCCAATGCCCGCCACTATGAAGCATTGCGTTTGGTACATGAATCACTCCTTGAAATAACAGCCGGCATGAACAACGGAATAAGCGGCGACCTCCTCTCCCTAGACATAAGACGATGCCTGCACTACCTTGGTGAAATAACCGGCGAAGTAACCAATGAAGATCAACTGGATTATATTTTTAGTAAGTTTTGTATCGGGAAGTAATATACTGTTTACAATTATTTTGGTTATAAAATCAATCACTATTCAAGCATTGAATAATGCTGAATTTTATGCAAACGCTTGTTTTTCTTTTATTATATTTGACGGGGGTATTGTAAACTTAGTAATGAAAATAAAAAGTCTATGAAGAAAAAAATAAATTTTAAAAAGCGAAAGAAATAATGGAAATGAAAAATATATTTGATTTACATAAGGATATTCTTAACGATTACAAGCTATATATTGACAGCTTCATCAATATTGCTGATGAAAAAATTCTTAAAAGAGTAAAAGAAGATTTTAATTCGGGAAACTTATATCCCGAGCCATTAGTCCAATTCAACCCTTCCTTTGAATCTGGTGGGAGTGTTGAAGATTTAGTTAATGATGGAGTATTGGTAAAAGAGTTTAATAATATTTTCTATGATGGTGAAAATAATTCATGGTCAATATATAAACACCAAAAAGAGGCAATAGTTAAAGGCAATAACCGTAAAGACTTTGTTGTTACCTCTGGTACTGGTTCGGGTAAAAGTTTGACTTACATCTCAACCATTTTCAACCACCTTTTTAAAAACCCAAATAAGCCAGGTATTAAGGCAATTATTGTTTATCCTTTAAATGCCTTAATTAATTCACAGGAGGCTGCATTAATAGACTTTGAAGAAAACTACAGAAAACGAACAGGAAGCAGCTTACCCTTCACTTTCGCAAAATATACCGGTCAGGAAAAGCAAGATTACAGAGATAAAGTAACGGCAAACCCACCGGATATTCTGCTCACCAATTACATGATGTTAGAACTGCTAATGGTGCGTAAGGCAGATGAAGGTTTAAGGAAATCATTTTTGGATAACATTGAATATTTGGTTTATGACGAACTGCATGTTTACAAAGGCAGACAAGGTGCAGATGTATCCTTACTAAACAGAAGAATTAGATCAGCAGCAAAAAATAAAAATATCATTTGCATCGGCACATCGGCAACAATGGCTACCGGCACAATTGATGAGCAGAAAAACGAAGTTGCAAAAGTTGCAAGAAGGTTTTTTGATTTAAAAGATAAAAGTTTTATTTCTGATAACGTAATTGTAGAATCACTAACGTATTCAACAAATGAAGTTATTCCATTAAAGGAGGAATTAGTATCAGCTTTAAAAGCAGATATAAAAGACTTTTCAAAAAAGGCGATACTTGAAAACCCCATAGCAATATGGCTGGAAAGAACCATCGCTGTTAGAAATGAAGGAGAGCATAAAAGACGGAATGAGCCTAAATCTTTAAAAAAAATTGCAGCAGAGTTCTCACTTGAAACGGGAATTAGCGAAGAAGAAGCCGAGAAAAAAATTATTGAAATCTTGATTTGGGCTGAAAAGTTGAATATTGAAAGTGCAACGGAAAAGAAAAAAGACACTATCCTTCCGTTCAAATTGCATCAATTTATTTCACAAACCGGATATGTATATCTAACACTTGAAGATCCTGAAAAGCGGTATATAACCTTAGAACCAAATCCATTTGTAAAACTTTCCAAAAACGAGCCGGAAGTCCCAGTTTTTCAAACTGTGTTTAGCAGGGTTAGTGGTGTTGAATTTATTTGTGTTAGAAAAGATTTTAGTAAATCAAAATTAATCTTTAGAGACTTCAATGAAAATCAAAATCCTAAGAATGATGATGACTTAAAAGTAAATAATAAAAAAATAAATAAGCGTATCCAAGACCATTATAAAGATGGCTACATTCTTTTAGACGAAGGCCTGTCAATCGACATAAATGAATTTCTGGAACTACTTCCCAGCGCATGGAAAAATAAAGCAGGCGATAAAATTGATCCATCCAAAGATTTTCTACTTCCAAAAGAAATCTATGTATTAATCGACGGTTCGTTTTCAGATACACCAAATGGAGGGGAAAAGGCTTGGTTTATGCCAGCCCCGTTAATTTACGACCCAACTTGTGGTTTAATTTATTTGGAGTCAAAACTCAGTGAAAAATCAAAACTAATTTCATTAGGAAATGAAGGGCGTTCTACATCCACTACTTTAATTACTCTTCAAACTTTATTGGCTCTTTATAGAAAGTATGGGTATGAAAATCTGAAAGAACAAAAGCTAATGAGCTTTACTGATAACAGGCAAGATGCTTCGTTGCAGGCTGGTCATTTCAATGATTTTATACAAGTTGTTCATTTAAGGTCTGCAATTGAAAAGGTATTGAAAAATAGTTCTCAAAGCTTGACACTTTTTGAATTGGTATATAAGGTTGAAGAAGAACTGAAACTCCCCGAAAAAGAATACGCAATCAATCCTGCAAACAATCCTTTAATTCCAAGCGAAACTAATAAAAAGGCGTTAAGGAATTACATTACGTATCGAATTATACAGGATCTTAAAAGAGGTTGGCGTTATATTCTACCTAACCTTGAACAGACTGCTCTTCTTGAAATTTCTTATCAAAAATTAGACGACTATGCAGAAAAGGATGCTCTTTGGGCAAACATAGTTCTCCTTTATCAATACTCTATTGAACAAAGAAAATCTTTTGTTCTGCAAGTGTTAAACTATTTCAGGAATTCTTATGCAGTGGACTTAGAAATGCTTCGCTATGAGAATAGGCTTAGAATTCAAGATGAATTAGGCAACGCTTTAAATAGAAATAAACTTTGGTCTTTAGATAAAGGTGAAAAAATGGATGCCCCAAGTTCACTCTCTTTAGATGGTGCCGATAAAGCAACAAGAGAAGTTTTTATTCAAAGTATTGGCCCCATGAGTCGATTAGGAAGATTTGTAAAACATGAGTTTAGAAAAAGTACTGGCTCACAACCCAACAACCAAGAATATTTGGATTTCATGAATTCGTTGTTGCAATTGTTATGCGACATGAATTATTTAAAGCCTCAACTTATCCATGCAGAAAAAAGTGATAAAATGACTTATCAATTAATATTAGGAGAAGTGCAATGGAAAAAGGGTGATTTGAAAAATGTATCTATAGATAAAACTTCAAACATATTCTTTGGTGATGAACATAAAATAAAACCCCATAGCTATTTTCAGAAGTTATACCAAGAGGATTTTTCGAAACTTCCAAAATCATACATAGCTGCGGAACATACTGGGCAGATTAAAAACGAAGAAAAGATAGACAGAGAAGAGAAGTTTAATGAAGCGGTAGAGTTAAGTGCCTTGTATTGCTCGCCTACTATGGAATTGGGAATTGATATTTCTTCCCTCAACATTGTTCACATGCGGAACGTACCGCCAAGCCCGGCTAACTATGCACAAAGAAGTGGCCGAGCTGGACGAAGCGGACAATCTGCTTTGGTATTCACTTATGCTTCAAAAGTATCTCCACACGACAAGCACTATTTTGCCAACCCGGTAAAAATGGTAGCAGGAATTGTACAGGCACCAAGAATTGACCTCACCAATGAAGAACTGATACGTTCTCATATAAATGCAACGGTTCTGTCATTTTTAAATGCTGAAGAATTTAAGCCTTCGCTAACTGATTTGATAGATATATCGGGAGGTACGTACAATTTGAAGAGCGATATTAAATCTAAATATCAAGATGTTATTGATTCTAGATTTGATGAAATATGGAGGACTGTCTCTCAAGTCACAAATGGAATTATTGAACTAAGGGAGACAAGGTGGTACACTGAAATATGGCTTGAGAATGAAATAAAACATGTACCAGCAAAACTTGAAAAATCATTATTGCGTTGGAAAAAAATGTATTTAGATGCCTTACGTCAGATGAATGAAGCACATGAAATTAAAACCAGCCCTGTAATCAAGGATAGTGAAATTAAAAGACTGGCAAACCGTTCATATTTTCTTGCAGAGGAAAGACTAAATCTTCTAAGAAACGAAAAAAACAAAAACTCAACATTGTCTGAGTTTTATACATTCCGTTATCTGGCATCTGAAGGCTTCTTACCAGGTTATAACTTCACTCGATTACCAATTCGAGTTTTCTTAGGGGGCAAAGATAGAAACGAAGCTATTTCAAGACCGCGTTTTATTGGCTTAAAAGAATTTGGACCCAATAACCTTATTTATCATAATGGAGGTAAATATAAAGTGAATAGAATAACTCCAAATGATGTTGCACTTGATTTATCTACTATTAAGATTTCTAAGTCCACAGGATACGCTTTTCTTAACGAAGAGGGCAAAGGTGTAAATCAAGACCCAATAACAGGAGTGCCATTTGATGCCAGCAATATGGATAGAATTGAAAATAGGTTACTTGAACTTCAGGAAGCCCAGTCCGAAAACTCTGAACGAATTTCTTGTATGGAAGAAGTGCGAACCTCTGAAGGGTATGTTACAGAACTTTATCTCAACTCTCAGGATGGATTACTTGATGCTACAAAAATTAAACTGACAGTGGATGGAAATGAATTGATGAAATTATTTTATCAACCGGCAGCTAAACTGATTTTGTTAAACAGAAAATGGAAACGCACTCCACCACCCGATTCAGGATTTGATATAGGCACTAAAACAGGATTTTTTAAAACAAAAAAACAAGTTGCAAAACCGAAACCAGAAGACCCAATTCAAAACATCATGTTATACACCTATGATACTTCTGATGTATTGTATGTGCAGCCAATAAAATCATTGGGATTAACAGAGGAAGGAGTTGTAACAATGCAATATGCTTTGGAAAAAGCAATTGAGCAGTTATACAATATAGAGCCTGTGGAAATTGATGCCCGATTAATGGGCAGCGATGAATCTAAGAACATCATGTTGTATGAATCTGCCGAAGGAAGTATAGGTGTACTAAAAGATATTGCCCGTAACCCAGCGATGCTCCGTAAAATTTTTGAGGAAGCATATAAAATAATCGGTTATGATTATGAAACAAAGGAAAATAAATTCCCTAATAGACCTAAAGCAAGTTATGATGATTTGTTGTCTTACTACAATCAAATGGACCATATCAAAATAGACCGTCATTCTATTAAAGATGCCTTAGAACTATTGATTATTTCCAATCCTGATGATACGGTGGGCGGCACTTATGAAGAGAAATACGAGGAGTTGAAAAAAGGATTACATCACCGTAGCCCAGGGGAAAAAGTACTATTGGATTATCTGTTTGAAAATGGATACAGATTACCTGATTTTACCAATCACAATATGGAGCAGTTTTATGTACAACCTGATTTTGTGTATGAAAAAGAAAAGGCCTTAATATTTGTTGATGGTGGTGTACACAAAAAAGCAATCAATAAAGCTGATGATGAAAAGAAACGAAAAACAATTGAGTTGGCCGGTTTTGATGTGTTGGTTTGGGATGATACCTCGGAACAGGTTGCATCATTCGTAACAAGGAGACAAGACATTTTTAGAAAAGTACGCTAAGCAATATGATAGACAGTAAATTAAAAAAGCCTGGTAAACTTGTAAAGTTCAGGGGAAGAAGGTGTGTGGTACAGCCATCTTCTGACAATGAAATTGTATTGCTCAAACCGCTCGGTGGTTCTGATGATGAAATGATTTCAGTATTTGAACCCATATTACAATCCTTTGATAAATTGGAAGACGACCAGTTTGAATTGCCAGATAAATCAGACTTAGACAGTTTTCTTACAGCAAAACTTTTATACGATGCAGCAAGGCTTTCTTTCCGTCAGGTAAGCGGCCCGTTTCGTTGCATGGGGAAACTATCATTTCGTCCAAGATCATATCAATTGGTTCCGTTAATAATGGCATTAAAGCAATCTGTTACTCGTTTATTAGTGGCAGATGATGTGGGGGTTGGTAAAACCATTGAAGCCATCTTGATTCTTCGTGAGCTGTTGGAACGTGGTACAATAAAATCCTTTGCTGTTTTATGTCCTCCGCATTTATGCGAACAGTGGCAAAAGGAATTATCTGATAAATTAGATATTGATGCTGTAATCATTCGTTCAGGTACAGTTGCTGGATTGGAGAGAAAGATTGTTGGCGATGATACGCTGAATGTATTCAACTATTATCCGTACCAGGTGGTATCGATTGACTATGTAAAAAACGGCTCAGCTAAAATGCCTGCATTTTTAAAAGATGTGCCTGATTTGGTGATTGTAGATGAAGCACATACCTGTACAAAAAATCTTGATTTTAAAAAAGCCGGGCAAAGCCAGCAGAGATATGAACTGTTGGAGAAGATTGCTAAAAACGATCAACAACATTTGCTTTTACTCACTGCAACGCCACACAGCGGAAAGGATGGAGAATTTAAGTCGCTTTTAGGGTTGGTTAATTCTGAATTTGAAACATACGATTTTGCCGATTTAGAAACATCAGAAAAAAGAAAGGTAGCAGCCCACTTTATACAACGTAAAAGAAAGAATATTGAAAAGTGGTTGGACGAAGAAACACCCTTTCCAAAGCGAACAACAGAAGAATTGCCCTACACCCTTTCTGCCTCTTCAGATTATTACAAACTCTATCAGGATGTATTAAAATTTGCAAGAGGCATAAGCACCGAAGGTGTTACAGAAAACAAAGCAAGAATAAAATACTTTGCTGCTCTATCATTATTAAGAGGTGTAATGAGTAGTCCGGCAGCAGGGTTTGAAATGTTACAAAAGCGTAAATCCAAAATTGCGGAAGCTGATGAGATTACAGCAGATGAAGTAAAAGACAATCCGATTGTAGAAAAGTGGGATGAGCAAAGTGATTCTGAACAGATAGAAATTATTGACCGTGCCGGTCTTTCTGAAAGCGAATGGAACATTTTACATAGGCTTGCTCAAAAGGCTGCGGAGTTAACCAAAATTGAGAAAGACCAAAAGGTGAAACTTGGTGCAGAGCAAATCAAACTCTGGATTAATAAAGGGCAAAGTCCTATTGTATTCTGTCGCTTTATTGCCACCGCACAATATGTGGCTAAAATTCTAAAAGAATATTTACCAAAGGATGTGGATGTTCGAGCCATCACCAGCGAACTGAGTGATGAAGAACGAAGAGAGAAGATTGATGAAATGGCTAAAAGCCCTAAACGTGTATTAGTGGCCACCGATTGTTTAAGTGAGGGCATTAATTTGCAAGATAAATTCAATGCCATACTGCATTACGATTTGCCCTGGAACCCTAACCGTTTAGAACAACGGGAGGGTCGTGTTGATCGCTATGGTCAACCGGGATGGGTTGACAAAAGCGGAAATCATCAAAACACCATTGATGTAAAAGTGCTGTTTGGTGAAGATAATCCTATGGATGTGGTGGTACTTAAAATTATTATTGAAAAAATACAACGCATTCAAAACACATCAGGAGTAAGCATTGCATTGGCGGATGGTAACCGTTCGGTGATGGATAAAGTACTTAAAGAAGTATTACTAAATCCTGATAAAGCTCAAAATAGATTTTCAAAACAAATACGGTTGGATTTTGGTGCAAGTCCCGAGTTAGATGAATTGGATGTTGAAATTACCAACGAAATTGAAGCAGCAAGGGAAAAGGCAGAAAAAATCCGTTCCATTTTTGCACATGAAAGCATTATGCCTGATGAGGTTAAAAAAGACTTACACGAAGTAGATGAAGCCATTGGCGATGTGGCGACCTTAGAAGCATTTGTGCTGGCAGCCGCAAAACTATTGGGTGCAAATTTTGAGAAAACACAAGGCGGCTACATTTTTAAGAAATTGAATATGGATGATTGGATGGCATCTGCATTGGGTCAGGGCGACAAAATTCATATTTCATTCCACTCACCTACTCCGCAAGGCTTCCGTTACATTGGCCGCAACCATCGTTTTGTAGAGCAGCTATGTCACCGCATTATTGCCAACTCTTTGGATAAAGAAAGAAGAGGAAATAAAGCTGCAAGGGCGTCCGTATTCCGCACAGATGCGGTTAATACACAAACTACTTTAATTCAATTCCGTGTTCGCAATGTTATTCGTGAAGTAAGCAAGCAACACGAAATGGTTTCGGAGGAAATGTTTCTTTGGGGCTACGAGCAAACAGCTGATGGTATTCATGCGCTGGATATTGACCAATGCAAAACACTGTTGCATACTTCGAGTGCATTAGACATTAGCACCGAAAGGCAGGAAATCATATTTGAAAAGGAACTGCAACATTTTGAAGAATTGCATCCTGATTTTATTGCGGTAGTAGCGAAGCGTTCTGATGAATTGGTAAATGCACATACCCGTTTTGCAAAGTATATCGGTGCTAAGCGGTTTGAAGCAGTAACACCTGTTTTGCCTCCTGATATTTTAGGGGTATATGTATTAATTCCTAATCCTAAAATCAATTAAAAATTATGAATGGAAACTTGATTTTACACAACAATAGTCTGTCACAAATTTCGATAAGATTTGTGACAGAATTTTGTAACAAAGACCTGCTAAATGTATTAAAAGACAAATCTATTTTTGTCACAAATAGTTACTAAATTTGTGACAACATACAAAAGTATCTTCAAATGCAAAGCATTGAAAAACAAATAGAAAAATCAATTAAAAGCAAACCAATGGGATCTTTGGTATCGCCAGACGACTATTTAAGTTATGGCTCATCGGATGCCATACGAAAATCTTTGGAGCGTTTGCAAGATAAAAAGGTGATTGTAAGGGTGGCACAAGGCATTTATGTACGACCTAAAATAAGTAAATTGATAGGGCTATTAGTGCCAACAGCCGAAGAAGTAGCAGAAGCCATTGCCAAACGAGACAGAATAAGAACTGTTCCTACAGGAGGATATGCCTTAAATGCTTTGGGACTAAGTACACAGGTTCCTATGAATATTGTCTTACTAACCGATGGATCACCAAGAGAAATTAAGGTAGGCAAGCGGAAAATTAAGTTTAAAAAAACTACTCCAAAAAACTTGTTGGCAAAGGGCAAAATAAGCCGATTGGTTATTCAGGCATTGAAAGAAATTGGCAATGGAAAGGTAAAGGAGGAAGAAGAGAAAAAGATTATTGCCTTACTAAAAAACGAAGATGAAAAGGACTTGAAACATGATATTGCTTTAGCGCCAGTATGGATTCAAAAAATAATGAAGAAAACATTGAACAATGGCAAAAGTTGATTTTTATAAAATAGATAAGGCAGAGAAAGAAGCAATTTTTAATGCTATAGCTACCGAAAAGGGAATGTCACCCTTTGCTGTAGAAAAAGACTGGTGGGTAAGCAGAACATTGGAAATCATCTTTCAGATGGATATTGCAAAACATTTGGTTTTCAAAGGTGGTACATCCCTAAGCAAAGCATGGAAACTGATAAATCGCTTTTCAGAAGATATTGACTTGGCAATTGATAAGGAGTTTTTTGAAGGCTACAAAGGGGATATTTCAAAAACACAAATAGGCAAATTAAGAAGAGTAGCTGGTATATATACAACGGGAACTTTCTTTGAAGAATTGCAAGAAGCATTTATGGCAAAACGCTTTAATGAGCTTGATTTTAAAGTAATTGATAGTGGAGAAAGTGATCAGGATCCAAGGATTATTGAAATCTATTACCCAAATGTTGTCACTCAACCCTCTGAATATATCCTACCCAGAGTACAAATAGAAATCAGTTGCAGGTCGTTGAGGGAACCATTTACTGTTCAAACATTTGGTTCATTGGTAGATGAATTTTATGCAGATAAAGAGTTTGCAGAACCCTTATTTGAAGTACCAACTGTAAATCCTGAACGCACCCTTTTAGAAAAATTATTTCTACTACACGAAGAGTTTAACCGTCCGTCAGAAAAAATGAGAGTGGATAGATTAAGCCGCCACCTATATGATATTTACCATCTAACGAAAGCAGGTATTGAAGAAAAGGCAATAAGTGATAAAGAATTATATGAAACCATTGTTGCACACCGATACAAGTTTTCAAGAGTTGGAGAAGTGGATTACAATCTCCATAATCCCAAAACGGTTAATCCAATTCCAATTGCAGAAAAAATAGATGAGTGGAAAGCAGATTATGCCAAAATGAAAGAAGATATGATTTACGAAGAAAGCAAACCTTCTTTTGATGACCTTATTAAAAATCTGAATGAGTTGCAAACCAAACTTCAGGCTTTGGAATGGCAGTTTGAACTAACCTTTCCTAATCCTAAAATCAATTAAAAATCTTCAATTACGAATTACGATGCCGATGAAGGGAAATAATATAATACAGGAAAAATCATTTGCTTTTGCAGTTAGGACTATAAAGCTTTTTAAATATTTACAGGAGGAGAAAAAGGAATATGTATTATCAAAGCAGTTTCTAAGGTCAGCAACATCTATTGGGGCAAATGTGGAAGAAAGTATTGGCGGACAATCCGATAAAGATTTTCTTTCAAAACTTTCGATTGCATACAAAGAAGCCAGAGAAACGAAGTATTGGTTAAGATTGCTTCAAGCCACAGAATACTTAACGCAGTCCGAAGCCGAAAGCATGCTCACTGATGCCGAAGAACTCTGCAAAATATTAGGCAAAATTCAAGTCACTCTTAAATCTCGTAATTCGTAATTGACAAATCGTAATTGACATGAATTTTCCATCAATAGACATACAAGGTTCCATTCTATCCACTGACTTGCTGGCCAAAATTCGCAGTGAGCAGGCAACCTTTCAGCAGGGCAAAGATTTCAATCCTGATTTGACCAATGCCAAACTAAAGGATGAAATAAGCCTTGCATGGCAAGAAGCAAAAGGACAATGGACCATTTATAAAAGCAAACTAGCCCGATTAAAAGAAGGCGAAACAGGAACTACCGAAACCCGTAATTTCTGGATTTCTCCCATACTTACCAATCTTGGCTACAACCTTACTTTCGACCGCAAAGGTGAAGAACTTAACGGCAAATCATTTCCTATTGGTTACAGAGATAGCAGCTTAGATAATTTTCCTGTGTACGTAGGCGGTTACCACGAATCACTTGATAAAAGACCGGAAAATAAACAACTCCGTGTATCGCCTCATGCTATGGTGCAGGAGTACCTTAATTACAGTGAACACCTGTATGGCATGGTTACAAATGGCCGCCAACTGCGTTTGCTTCGTGATGCCAGCCGCATTACACGGTTAAGCTATGTAGAGTTTAATCTGGAGAAAATGATGGAGGAGGATTTGTATTCCGACTTCGTTATTTTTTATCGTTTGCTGCATGCTAGCCGTATGCCCAAAAAGATTGATGGTGGTGCGGAGAGCATCATGGAGAAATACCATCAGGAAGGTTTGGAAGCTGGCAGTACCATCCGCAATAAATTAGGCGAAGCAGTGAAAGGAGCCATAAAGAACTTGGCCAATGGCTTTATCAACCATCCCAATAATGCAGCATTACGTGATGCTGTTGCTACCGGAAATATCAATACAGATGAATATTACCGCCATCAGTTGCGTATCATTTACCGCTTACTTTTTCTGTTTGTAATAGAAGAACGTAATCTTGTTTATGCTGATAGTAAGACACCCGAAACCAAACGATTCAATCACATCTATTTCAACTACTATAGTTTATTACGATTAAGGAAATTAGCTAAGAAATTGCTTTCACCCGAAGCCAACCGCCATTACGATTTGTGGCAAAGCCTGGTGAGTACCTTCTCTCTATTTGAGAAAAATGACATTGGCGAAAAGCTCGGCATCATGAGCCTGCAAGGCGATTTGTTTGGCTACCATGCCATCAGTAATAGCCAATACGATTTGCACCAATGTTACCTAAGCAATGCAGTGCTGTTAAACATCATTAAGTCACTCAGTTATTTTGAAAATGACAATGGCGTATTAATAGCCGTTAATTATGGCGGACTGGATGTTGAAGAATTTGGCTCTGTGTATGAAGGCTTGTTGGAATTAAAATTGGAGTTCAACAAAGTAGAAGGCACTGATAATTATTCGGTGAACTGGCAAAAGCAAGCAGGTGGCAGAGAGTTTCAATCTCACTACACACCCGAAGAATTGGTGCAGCCTTTAATCAAACATTCTTTGGAGTATTTAATTGAAGACCGCATTAAAAATCCGAAGCAATTCCTTACTCCTGCAGAGATTGCTAAAGCCTCCCCTTTTGGGGGAGGTTTGGTGGGGGCCGCATTGTTGAAATTAAAAGTATGCGATGTTGCCTGTGGTAGCGGACATATTTTGTTGAGTGCAGCCCGTAGAATTGCATTGGCAGTGGCAAGGGTGCTAACCGATGAAGAACAACCCAATCCATTGTCTATACGCAAAGC
>JANPGE010000191.1:0-2540 GCA_031423805.1 Segetibacter sp.
CAGAATGTCGTTGTCTTTGTAAATGATCCGCACAGCTTCCTGCAGGCGGCCATTTACTTCCAGTTTTTGTAAGCCACTGTATGTGCCTACACCATGATCTATGTGTGTGACATAATCACCCGGCTGCAATTCCCGAAGGGTCCGTAGCGTAAGTGCTTTGTTCTTGTTGTAAGCCTGCTTAACCTTGTATTTATGATACCGCTGAAACACCTGGTGATCGGTGTAGCAAACCACTTTCAGGTCTTCGTCTATGAAGCCGCCGTGTATGTCGGTAGCCAACGGCGTAAAATGTATTTCGGCTTTTAGATCTTCGAAGATGCTGTGAAGTCTTTCGAGTTGCTTGGGGTTTTCTGCAAAAATGAACAACTCAAAACCTTTGGCTTCCCATGACTTCAAATCATTTATCAGCAAATCAAACTTGCGGTTAAAAGACGGTTGTACTTTGGTATTGAACTCTATGACCTCACCCCGACCCTCTCCAAAGGAGATGGAGGAATGGCGACCAAACTCAATCAAATGTCTCAACTCAAGCAGGGCTTCTATTTCACTGGCTTTTACAAAATCCTTCAACGAAACATTTGCCAATATTTTGCCATCTTCTTCATCTTCCTGCTGTTGCTTTTTTCCTGTATTTTCTTTTTGCAACGCAAGAAAAAAATCAAGGTCTTCTTCCTGCACCATTATTCGTTCTTTGGCAAACTGCCAATCTTCTATCCACACCACTGTGTTCTCCGGGAGAAACTCAAACAAGGAAACCTTTTCTCCGCTATCAAATTGAGTATCCACATTTGGAATGATGCTAACTGATAACAGTTTCCTTTCGCTCAACTGTGTTTCAGGGTCAAATATGCGGATGCTGTCTACATCATTGCCAAACAGTTCCACCCTATAAGGCTTCTCATTTCCGAAGGAATAAATATCCAAAATGCCGCCACGGAGCGCAAACTGACCGGGCTCGTACACAAAATCCGTCCTTTCAAAACCATACATCACAAACAATTCCATCAACCCATTCAGGTCTATGGTGTCATTGGTTTTAATCTGAATAATATTTCCCGCAAGGGTTTTTGGCAGCACTACTTTTTCGAACAAAGCCTCAGGATGGGTAATGATGAGCTTTTTATTTCCACCTGCTGAAAGCCGCATCAGCATTTCGGCACGAAGCATAACATGGCTGCTGTTGAGCAATTTGAAATTCTTCCTGTTTTTAAATGACGAAGGAAAATAAAACAAGTCCAACGCACTGGTAAGGCTTTCGAGTGTATTATGAAAATAAGCCGCTTCTTCGGCATCATTCAACACAACCAAATGGTTGAGGTCAGAAGTGGATTTGTGATTAAAAATAGCAGCAACAATAAATTCCGGGCTACTGCCCTGTAGGTTTTTAAGATGTAACCGCTGCGGTTTGGAATAAGTAAGCCTGTCCGCTACTTGAAAAAGGCGGGGATTATTTTGAAATTTGTCTGTTAAATGCTGCAGGTTCATCTACTATCGGGTGCAAGATAGAGTTTGAAAAGCTACATTTCAAAGAATTAGAAAAGTTGTAACGAAACGGCAACGTTTACTAAATCTAATTACCAAAAGCAAAATGCCCCAAACAATAAGTTTGTTCGGGGCATTTTTTTAGAATTAAAATACTTTTTTACTGATACTGTATGTAAATAGGTTTAGGCTGAAAAGTCATAACTTCTTTAGGACTGTACAACTGATCGGCGCCGGAGCGGATATCATTTTTATAAAAAATTTTAAACCCTGTAAACATCACCGGATCCCTTTTTTCGTACAAGAGGTAAGATGATTTTTTAAGTATCTTGTCTCCCCAACCGTCCATATCCATAACAATTTGTACTTCGGGAACCTTTTTGATTCGGGCATATTCTTTTACCATACCATTTGTAAAACGGTGAATAACCAAAATTTTAGGTGGAATGTTATTTTTCTTTACCAATGAAGCAAGATAATCTACTACGTAGTTTACATCATCTGCAGTAAAATATCCTATGACTGAGCCGGGTCTTCTACCGTCTTTCATACTAAATTCAGGGTCTATACCCAAATGCATATTTGGCATGGAAAGATATTTTTCCAATACAGGCACTTCGGCTTGCAGGTTACTAAATGCTACTTGTATATCTACAAATGCCAAACCATTAATTTCATTTGCCCAGCTTACAATTGTATCTATTTGGCTAAATGGCATTCTTGCACGATATTTTCCATCTTTGCCCGGTGCCCCTTGTGCCGTAACCGCCACATAATGTAATGCAGGTATTACAGGTATAGATGTATCAGCTGCCTGCCAGCTTTTTACTTCGCCTTTTAGTTTAGCCAGCATTTCATTTTTGGGATATTCACCCAAGGCACCCATTTTCTTGGAATAAAGGTTGCCATAAAATGCTAAAATCCTATTAAAAGGCAGAACAGCCCCGGGTGAGGGGTAGGGCATTTTTGCAGGCCATTTACCAGAGGTATCCCCATTGGCCATTTCAAGATTTAAATTGTTAAAAAGGGCCGTATCAATTGGTTTCAAATCAGAGAAG
>JANPGE010000192.1:0-18682 GCA_031423805.1 Segetibacter sp.
AATATTTTTAATTTAGAAAAAAGGCTACGGCAAAAACAAATCGTTAATGGACCAATGATACGAGTAAAGAAATAATTGCTCAAATAAATTGGAACTTAAATTTATAGCATTATCTGCACACTTTACTTTTGTTAGTCCAAATAATTTTATAATTGGATGCAAGTTAATAAATGGTTACACCTAACCAAATGAAGGACAAAAGTTCTTTTGGCATAATGCAAGAGTGATTAAGTTATTCGGCTATCTTAGCTTTATATTTCATCTATCGATTTTGATGGCTTCAGAAATTTCTAATCGCCTTCAATAGCTGTTTGGATTATCTGGTTCATTAATGAAAAATAGCCATGAGTAAATATCTTAAATGTAACAAATGAAAAGCTTGTCAACTGCAGACTATTCTGTTTTCTTTATCTATTTTATTATTGTAGCCTCTTATGGATTTTGGGTATATCGTAGAAAGAGACAGAAAAGTGTAAGTGCTTCCCATGATTATTTTTTGGCCGAAGGTTCACTTTCATGGTGGGCAATAGGTGCATCATTGATAGCCTCCAACATTTCGGCGGAACAGTTTATAGGTATGAGTGGAAGTGGTTTTAAAATGGGGTTGGCTATATCTACCTACGAATGGATGTCCGCTGCTACGCTGATTATTGTTGCCATATTTTTTATCCCTGTCTATCTGCGCAATAAAATTTACACTATGCCGCAGTTTTTACAACAACGCTATAATGGTACAGTTGCTATGATTATGGCGGTGTTTTGGCTTCTGTTGTATGTAATTGTAAACCTTACCTCTATCTTATATCTTGGAGCTGTTGCCATACATAGTATTTCGGGGCTTGACACAAGATTATGTATGTATGTTCTCGCTTTGTTTGCCATAGTTATCACATTAGGTGGAATGAAAGTTATTGGCTACACCGATGTTATTCAGGTATTCTTTCTGATTTTGGGTGGATTGGTAACCACATATCTTGCACTCAATCTGGTTTCGGAAAAATTTGGCGTATCAGGTACAATAACCGGGTTTAAATTATTGATGCAACAAGCACCTGATCATTTTCACATGATCTTTAAAAAAGACAATCCAAACTATATGGATTTGCCCGGCCTTTCTGTCCTTATTGGAGGTATGTGGATTGCCAATCTTAATTATTGGGGCTGCAATCAATATATTACTCAACGGGCATTGGGAGCAGACTTGGCAACTGCACGGAGTGGTCTTTTATTTGCCGCTTTTCTAAAATTATTAATGCCTGTTATAGTTGTTATACCGGGCATTGCAGCTTATGTTTTGTATAAAAATGGCTCTTTTGCAAAGGAAATGAGTGATGCGGGTGGGGTAAATCCTGATTTTGCATATCCTGTCTTACTCAATCTGTTGAGTCCGGGTCTAAAAGGGTTGGCTTTTGCAGCCCTAACGGCTGCTATTGTGGCTTCTCTTGCAGGCAAACTAAATAGCATTTCTACCATTTTCACATTAGACATTTACAAAAAAAGAATAAACACAAATGCCGATGAAAAAGCACAGGTAACTGTAGGACGTACAACAGTATTGGTGGCTATGATACTTGGTATTATTATAGCACCTATGTTAGGTATTGATAAAAAAGGAGGGTTTCAATATATTCAGGAATATACCGGCTTTGTTTCTCCGGGCATATTTGCCATGTTTATTCTTGGATTTTTTTGGAAAAAAACAACTTCTTCCGCTGCATTATTTGCAACAATTGGGGGATTTTTTATATCGTTACTGCTTAAGTTTTTACCCGGCTTTATGGATTTGAGGTGGTTAAACCCGTCAGGATTTTCAGTTCCAAATTCTGAAGGAGTATATGAAATACCATTTTTAGACAGAATGGGAATTGTATTTATGCTTTGTGTTTTTGGTATGGTTGTTATTAGCCTGTACCAAAACAGAAAAGGAATAATACCTCATGGGCTAGAGGTAGACACAAAATTATTTAATTTAAAACAGGGTTTTATTGCAGGTTCGTTAATAATTGCTGGAATAATAGCAGCCCTTTACACATTGTTTTGGTAAGAAATATTACGCGGTTATGCTGTAAAGACTTGTGGCCTCGCCAGGAATGGAAGAATTTTACAAGAATTTACAAGAAATGCAAATAGCTGTAAAAGCAAATGTGCTTTGTATTGATGTTTTAAATTGATTTTATCAATGTGGTTAAAACCTGTAAAGCTTTGAGGACTACTACACGGACTACCAAAAGATTTTTAAGGTGTATTAAGCAAATAATTTTATTGATAGAATCAAGATAACAGGATATCCCTTTTGGTGCCTAAAAACAAGTATGTTTATCGGCAAGATAAAGCAAGTGTGCACATCAATATGGGTAGGCACCATTTTTACCACTTCTCAACTTGATAAAGGATTTATGCCTGTGAAGGCGCAGGAGATACGGGTGGCAGACACTATTTATATTCCCTCAAAAACCGTTTTAACCTGTTCTTAAAAATTATTAATTCGGCTAAAAAGATTTACTTCTTTTCTTGACAGTTTGTTTGATTGTTTTATTTGACTTAATCATTACCTGCTCTTCCAGTTTCTTCAAGGCAGCAATTTGTTTATTTAGAAGTTGATGAAGTTTCGCAAATACTCTTGTCATCTTATCAGGAATAACTTCAGGTGTTTCAGATTCCTTTTCTAATGAGTAGATTATTTTAACCAATGAATCATCCCTATTCAGTTGGGCATCTAAAAAATCAATGATTTCTTTTTCCTGGTCTAATAAAAAAGCCTCATGTTTACCCCATTTTTTTTCTCGATCTAATACGGCTTTAGTAACAGCAGCACTCAAAGTAATTTTAAGAGCATCTTCTACCGCATTACGTAGACTATAAATATAACTTCCCCATACAGAATCACTTTCAACGCCTCTAAATTGTCTCCAATAAGGGTCTTCAGATTGTTCATCCTTAAGTGCCTTTATAACTGCAACAGCATGATTTACGCCAGAAAGGGGGGCAATTCCCTCGGGATAAGTTTTTCTTTTCTTCCATAACTCAAGAATTATTTCAGAACATTGTTTTTGCAACGCACGTTTCCTCGAAGGGCCTGTTTCTTCAGATACTTGCTGCATTATTTCTGCTAAATAATGAGCCATCCAACTGGTGGTAAGATCAGTTCGCCCATGTTCTGAAAATAAGCCCACCAGAGTTTTACCTAAGTCTAAAAACTCTTGAAATTGTTTTGACTGTGCCATCAGGAAAAATTAAATATAACATATTGTAGTAAGATAATGTAGCATCGTATTCTTTTGTTTCTGGGCTGCGGTACATTTCAGAACTCATTATTAGAGCCAGATTTGAATCGCTCAAAAATTGTAACAATGAATCAGATCTTATGAATAACCGTTGTCCATAGCTATAAAAATCTGAATAGCTAGACTTTCTCGGGACATTGCTCCAAGATTCCAAAACGGATACAGGATTGCTAAAATCCTCGTTCATTGCAGCAAATCTTTTATCCAAAGAAAATTTAGTGTTACCCCATTTCGAAAAGCTGCTCCCCACAATATAACGCTGCTTGCTCAACTGGTAAACTTCTGGGTCGAATTCATCAACTCCACTATGTTCCGATCCTATAGACTGAATCCAAGGTATTAGGCGAAAGGGGTGCTTTTCGTCCATCTCATCATCTTCGGAATCAACCTCTTTTTCTAATGGGATATAAAAATTATGTCTTTCGCCAGTTTGCATTGCTCTCAAAGCAGACATGCCATAACGAGGCTCTACTAAAGCCGATGATACAGATTGTGATTCATAATCTTTTCCATAGTGTATGGTGGCATGTGAACATACGTTAATAAAATCCTTTTTAATATAATCTGAAAAGCCAATAAGATTATCAAGGTCCTTCGCTTGAATGTTCCATTGCCATTGATCCCTGGTTGATCTTTCTGTCCAGAATGCTGGTTCAGGTGGAATTGGATCTTTAAGGTCAGAAAGCCACAGATTGTTCCATATAAGGCCAAAGCCATTTAACCATTCTTCCCATGTAGACCAATGATCAGCATCTTCGATTAACGGTTTAGTTTTGATTAGCATTGCTGCTACGCAGTGCATACCATTGTATTCATAATAAGTACGCAGGTCTTCAATAATCGGAATGTCATGTTTATAATGACTTGTCATGCCATCTTCGTTCGAAACAACATGATTCTGCTCTCGTATATTGCCACTTACGCCCCAGCCATCACATATTACATTATCAACCAGTTCAGCTATTTCTCCTCCGGTCATTTGAAACCTGGCTCCCAAAGGTTCAAACCAGTAGTCAATAGTATCAAGAGGATCGAATTCAAATCGCAGAGAATTACTATGACTCCTGTTTCTTTTCTTTTCTTTTTTATTTTTGACGGGAGTTAAAGTGTTAGTAAGCATCAGGTTGATCCCTTCTTTTTCGGAATCAGAATAAAGATCTGGAAACGATATATTCAGTTGTTGGCATGCCGCCTTTGCGAAATATAATATTTGTGCATGTTGTATTACTGGAGGTGAAAATTCGCTGAGAAAAGCTTTACCATAATTTTTAATTGCAGAAGGTTTAATGACGGATAATTTATGGATAGCGATCCATAACCATTGTTTAGCTGCAATCCAATAAAAAGTATTTGATGAATCCTGAAACTGGCTACAGGTTTGTTCATTTTGCTCTTTGAACAAAAAATCAAAAACTTCAAGCTCACCATATTCAACTATCCGCAATACTGCTTTCGCAGCCCGCCAACGACATCTTTTATCTGGGTGACCTAAATGATAACGAAGAAACCTAGCAACCGCTAAATTATTTTTAGGAGGGGGAATAATGCTTTCCTGAAAAATACCATCTCCAAATTCAGGTTTGATTGGTTCAGTCCAACGAGGAATCAACCAATTCAAAAATTCAATTTTTTCTAAATTAGATAATTGCAGTGTGGTAATTTCCAGAAGGCGCAATAACGCCGAAGCAGAGAGATGATTAACGTTATCTGGTAGCGATTCAATTATAACTTTTGATATTTCAGATTCATTGGCATCACATAATTCGGCTAATTTAAAAATTGAGGCGTCTACATAATAATTGTCCAATTGGACATAACTAAAAAATCTGGAGCGGACAATTTTTCCAAAATTTTCCTTTTTCCATTTTTTTATTTCTGGATATATGCTCCATTCCTTCAATCGTTTTTCAAGCGCATGTTCAAATGCCCAAAAGTCTACCAACTTTACAGGCAATGCAATGAGTGCGTTTAAATGAGCAACATACTGATTTGGTTTGATAACAGAGAACATCTCATCAAAACCTCGATATAAATTGAAATGATAGTCATCATCTTCTTTAAGTACACGCTTACTGTTTTTTATAAAAAAATTTTCTATAGAATCTGGGTCAGTAACATTGACATCTTTAAAATTCATACTACTCGCAGTCGAAGGTTCTGATGAAAATCGGGCGTCTTCTTTCTCTACCTTCCTAGTAAGGAGTTCATCAAGATTAAAACAATAAGCCTTAAGTTCGACTACATGTTTGTTTTTTGAAAAGCCGAAATCATCGAATGCCTTGAGGATCTTAGAAACCATATTCCTTTTTTGGAGGAAATCGTAGTGAATCTTAATATCGGCAATCAGATCCGCCAAAAAGACTGTCTTTTCTTCAGCTTTAGCTTTTACCGAATATTGTTTAAGCATTGTCCGTATCGTTGCCACATAATCCTCCCAGTAAGCAGTTGTAATTGGTAATAAAGCGGCAGCTGTTTTATAAGACAATCCATTTTGCTCAATCAAGGGTTGCAATAGTTTAGGGTAATGCCATGAGAATTTTCGAATATTACGATGATCCCATCGACAGGAAACAGCTAGAACTGACACTGCATCTATTTTACCGATGGCATCAAAAGCATCATTCCATGGAAAGTCTTCGTAGCCATCTAGTTTTACCGAACAAAATTCGACAAATCTGGAAAAATTATAAGCCAATTTGGGATCATTGATGTGTGTAGCTTTCGAGACAATTTTGTTTACGGCTTTAATCTGCTCGAAAGCTTCCAGATCGATGTCCTTTGAAGCCTCAATTAGTTTGTCAAAATAATATTTACCAGAATCAAGAGTAATCCTGCTTCCCACGATGGCTGCTCTTGTGTAGTAATCAATTTGGTTAGATGCCGATAAGGTGCCATTGATAATTTTTCCATCGGCTAACTCTAAAAGACGAAGCGTAGGAACAACCAGTTTTTTTGATAATGACAACCTTTCTGCCATTGAAAGCAAAAGGTTGATATTATCAACTTTATTCGACTGTAGTTTTTCTTCAATAATTGTTATTACTTCGTCCGGATCCTTCACTTGATACACAAAATCCAAAAGCTTTACTGACAAAAAATTTGTCATGTGTTGAGATTCATAACGGTAGTAGTAAGATAAGTCGAAGTCGTTACCATAACTCGAAAGTATCTTGGTGAGCTCTTCGATTATTGTTTTCCGGGACAAAATCCCTGTATAGGTTCTTGCTAAAAGAGAATATGTTGGTAATAAATGCTTGTAATAAGCAACAAACTTTCTTCGCTCCTGCTCTTTGTATTGTCTGTCTTCATACTTTAATTTAGTATCAATTTTCTTTAAGTTCTCTGGTAGCAAGTCTTCGACCACAATTTGTTTGTTGAAAACAACGGCTCTCATTGTAACAGCCCTGAAAAAAACGTCAGTCTTTTGAAGTCGATTTTCATCATTAAATGTATTTGTATAAAAGCTCGGCGCTTCATTTGGCGTTTTTAAATCAAAAAGCTTGAGTAGTTTCTTAATTCTACCAAGTGAGTAATTTCGTTTTGATAGTTGCTCAACCAGAGATATTAAAGACTCCCATAACGGGAGTTTCAGCTTTTGCCTTATCCTAAAATATTTAATCGCCCTTTTCGATAATTCTTCAATGTCGAAGGGAGGTTCATATCCGTTTTCGAAACAGATGTGGTTAATGTGAAGAGAAACATCTATTCGCAGCTCTATGAGCTGGAACCATTTATAAAATTGCCTCACACTACTCGTAGCTAGTAAATTTTTGATCAACGGCTGAATAGTGAAATAAATTAGATTTTTTGGTTTCCATCTTTGTAACCACCGAATAGCATTTGCTGGCCCAACAATCCTTAGAATAGCCTCTGTACCACACGCAAGATCTTGATCGTCGATATCATACTCACGTAGCTTGTGTTCGGGAAGGCTGCGGCGGAAATCAATCCATGCTTCTGCATTTCTAAGATGTTTTTTTGCGAGATCATGTGTTGCAGCATTTCTCGAAAAAATGGCGGCACTTCTCAAATGAACACGCCCGTACCAGTGAGGGTTGCCCTCCGTAAAATAAAATTGCATATTTGCCTGACCATTTCCAAATGCTAACGATAATTCGGGTTTATTAAGCATAGTGGATTCAATGACACTATTCGCCTTCGAAGCTTCAGCAGCTACAATCTGAAGCTTCAAATAGTTAAGACTATTACTTGTTGTAGCCGTATTTTTCATGGCCAGTCTTGCACGCTCTATAAATACCTCCCTATTACGAACAGGGTCTGCTGGCAAGGCAATGAATTGACGATTTAGTACTATTGATTCTAATTCATCCATCTTCCCCGAAGAAGCAAGAAAACGGCCTAAATAAGTGCTGGCATATTCTTCTTTATTGGCTAACGATTTAAAATAATTTGCAATAGAGGTTAAATCGATAACTTCTGAAGGGTACTGATCACGAAGAAAAGTTTCGAAGTCCTCGTTGTTAAAACGAATAAGATCATTTTCGATCGCAATACCTTTCGAAAGATCATAAGTGATGTCTTTAACGAAAGAGATACTTGCACCAGAGGTATGTGCAAGGTATTTTATAGGGACAGGTCTTGGAAGAGATATGGCATGTCGAATAACTTTTTGGAATAGTTTGCGATCTCCAGATTTCTTCTCTGCAACTTCCAACAGACTTCCGAAAATATCATCAAGATTTTTACCACCAGGTTTAAGAGGCCTCAGTTTTTCTTTTAACGTTCTACCCGGAGATTCTAATGTGAAAGTCATAACTCGCGGTATTCCTTTTGTCAGTGTGTTAAATTCGATTACTTGTACATCTGAAAAACTTGTTTTGGGAAATCTATAGTCTAGGTAAATCCTACACTCTTCTGTGCTAAAAGGGTTAAGTATTAGGGGTAGATGTTTGGCAGGAAGTTGTAAAGAGTCTATTCGGTGAGACCTTGACGTGAGGATTAGACGAACATTATTTGGAAAATCCATCTTAACAAGATCATGAACAAATGTTTCTTCATGTTGTTCCTCTGCTGCTGTTACAGAATTATCCGCTGCATCTATCACAATACAAAGAATAGCTAATGGATCACGGTTTAGCAGAATTCGAGAAGCAAGAACTAGCCTACGGGAAAACTCTCGCAGATAAAAATTTTTATCGCCACTCCTATTTAATAAAAAAGGACTACCTGTTTTTAGAGCAAGTTCATTACTTAAAAATAGTAGCGCATTCTGATGAAGATGACGTTTATCATTCGAATTCAAATAAGTTCCTCCCCCATAACAGTCGAACAAAATTGTTTCAGACATATTAGGTAGTAGCGTTGCAATTTGTTTTGCCGTGGTAGATTTGCCAATACCTGCTACCCCATGTAAACAAATGAGATTTTTTCCTACGACTCCAATTATCTGTTTTTTTATTTCTTCAATTTGTAACCTCGGCACAGTTTGCGTTAACTTCTCAAAATTTGGAGGTACTGGAAACATTGATTCTAAATCAGGGAACTTAAAATGTATAAGAACATCTTCTTTCGTAATCCTATTAGTTGACTTTGCATCTGGCAATGTTTTATCGCGAACAAGTTTTTCCAGAATTGCCACTTGATCTCTGGCGTCAAAAGCACCTAAATCAGTCAGCGATTTGAACGAGTTTTGTTTTAGTATATAGCGAGAGTTGGAATTGCAATCAGAAAAGTCGAGTAAGGAAAGGAATAAAATAAATGTTTTACTTTGTAACCCAGAAGCTAATTGCAATTTATCCATGGCTTTATAATCAGCTATTTTTAATTTTTTCTTTAATAAACTAACAGTTGCATTCGTTGAGTTTGATACTAAAAGTAATTTTGCTTTTGAAACAAGTTCTGAAAGAAGTGGAGATGCCGGACGGTTGCTAATTAATTTTATAGTTGTCTTTTTTAGAATCGTTGGTAACCCGTGAACTTCAACAAGGCTGGTAAAAGTGGTCGCAAGTCTATGGACAATTGATCCTTTTACACCTTTTTTTCCAGCGCTTACAGAAAATGCGGTCCATTCTTTTGAGGAATGTTTAGTACTGTACTTAAGCTGACAAATATTGATTTTTGACGCCTCCTTAAGATTTGTGCTGGAATAATATTCGGTAAGATCAATTCCAAGCAATGCTCCACTATTCGGATCAATTTCCGCAGCGTCTTCCTTGTCTAGGCTTTCAATCACAATTGATTTCAAGCCATCTGCTTTAAAGTTTAATAGCTCAAGGCATTTTTGTACAGCCCAAAGAATGTGAAAATCACTTCCGGCGTTTGATTCATGAGCGTCGATTAATATTCTTTGCTTTGCTTTTTTCATTTTTCAAATCGGTTCTATGCGGCTGCAAATTGACTTTGTGTAAAATTAAAGGTAAATAATTAAGACGTTGTCTTAACAGCGATTCCGTCTGGGTTGCTGCCCTTGTTGTAGGCTCCCCCAAAAATAGGTGCTATTAAATTTTGTCGGATGCAGTTTGGGTTAGGGTTCTATGAGTTTTTGAAGGCATGAAGCTCCCAGTAAACACCAATAATTTTGTCTATTACACCAAATTTTATCCTATTTCAACTCGTATAAAATAACTTGTTTTAAGGGGTCGACCGGTGAAGACTACCCGCAATTAGAGAGGCATAAACGAGAAAGCCTAAAAAACAAGCGGGACTTGACTTCTAGACTTTATTCTTTGTTTACGTCTGTAGTGTGGGGCGGACTATTATTTTCGGAGTATCAAAGTATACTTTTGAATAACTCTTGAAAATCTTCGGGACTACCAAAGAAATATTTAAAAACTAAAATTTAATAAGGACGTTATTTGTAGCGGTTTAGTTGTGGCCTCGCCAGGAATCGAACCTGGATCTGGAGCTTCGGAAACTCTTATACTATCCATTGTACTACGAGGCCTCTTTGAACGCCTGCAAATGTAGCAGTAAGTTATCAATACCTGTTATCTATGATGCAAATTTAATCTATAGCCCGAACTGACATAATTAGCAAAAAAAACCACCCAACCTTGCGGTTGGATGGCTAAAAAGTCAAAATTAGTGAAATCAGGCTTTAGATTCAGCTTTTTCTTCCTCTTTTTCTTTGAGGCTGAAAGTGATTTTCTGATTTTCTTTATCAAAGCCGGCAATCATTGTGTCACCGTTTTTAATATTCATACTTAATATTTCTTCTGCTAACTCATCTTCCAAATATTTCTGAATTGCCCGGTGTAGCGGCCTTGCACCAAACTGCACATCATATCCTTTTTCTGCAATGAAATCTTTTGCTTCGGGTGTCAGCTCAAGGTTGAAACCAAGGTTAGACAAACGCTTCATTACTCCTTTCATCAGGATGTCAATAATTTCAAAAATATTCTCCTTCGTCAATGAATTAAATATAATTACATCATCAATTCTATTAAGGAACTCTGGTGAAAAGGTGCGCTTTAACGCTTTCTCTATTACGGCTTTGTTGTTTTCTTCTGCATTCATGGTACGGTTGGCTGTTGCAAATCCAACTCCATCACCAAAATCTTTCAATTGGCGAACTCCAATGTTAGAAGTCATGATAATCAAAGTGTTTTTGAAATCAATCTTTCTACCCATACCATCAGTTAACTGTCCGTCATCCAACACCTGCAATAATATATTGTAAATATCCGGATGCGCTTTTTCAATTTCATCCAAGAGGATAACACTGTATGGTTTACGACGAACTTTTTCTGTCAGTTGACCACCATCTTCATAACCTACATATCCCGGAGGTGCACCGACAAGTCGGCTAACTGTGAATTTTTCCATGTACTCACTCATGTCTATACGTATCAGTGCATCTTCACTGTCGAACATATAACGAGCCAATGCACGGGCTAACTCTGTCTTACCCACACCTGTTGGTCCAAGGAAAATAAAAGTACCAATGGGTTTTTTCGGATCTTTTAAACCCACCCTGTTACGCTGAATGGCTTTGGTAATTTTGCTGATGGCTTCCTGTTGTCCCACCACCATTTCCTTCATATCATCACCCATACGACGAAGCTTTTGTGTTTCAGCTTCTACCATACGTTTTACAGGTATGCCGGTCATCATGCTAACTACTTCAGCTATCGCCTCCTCGTCAATAGGGTAGCGTTTGTTTTTGCTTTCTTCTTCCCAATTGGTTTTTGCTTTTTCCAAAGCTTCACCCAATCTTTTTTCGGTATCTCTAAGTGCAGCCGCTTCCTCAAAACGCTGACTCTTAACTACCTTATTTTTTTCCAGTTTTATATCTTCAATCTTTTTCTCCAACTCCAGAATCTCTTCCGGAACATTTATGTTTTTCAGGTGGACTCTTGCACCTACTTCATCCAAAACGTCTATCGCCTTATCAGGAAGCAGTCGGTCTGTCATGTAGCGATCGCTCAATTTTACGCAGGCTTCTATTGCCTCTGCATTGTAAGCTACGCTATGGAAATCTTCATATTTACTTTGTATGTTGGTTAATATCTGTATAGTTTCCTCCACTGTAGGCGGATTTACCATTACTTTTTGAAAACGACGGTCTAATGCACCATCTTTTTCAATGTACATGCGATACTCGTCCAATGTAGAAGCACCAATGCATTGCAGTTCGCCTCTTGCAAGAGCTGGTTTGAATATATTGCTTGCATCTAGTGAACCACTTGCGCCGCCTGCACCTACTATAGTATGTATTTCATCAATGAAAAGGATAACATCTCTGTTTTTCTCCAATTCATTCATTATAGCTTTCATTCTTTCTTCAAACTGACCACGGTATTTGGTACCGGCCACCAATGCAGCAAGGTCAAGGCTTATCACTCTTTTATCAAACAACACACGGCTAACCTTGCGCTGAACAATACGTAGCGCCAAACCTTCTACAATAGCAGTTTTACCAACACCTGGCTCACCTATAAGTATTGGGTTGTTCTTTTTACGACGGCTAAGAATCTGACTCACCCTTTCAATTTCTTTTTCACGACCAACAATCGGGTCAAGTGTACCACTCTCTGCCAGTTTGGTAATGTCGCGGCCAAAGTTGTCTAGTACAGGTGTTTTGCTTTTTGGGTTGCTTTGTTGTTTAGTACGTTGCTGACCCGAAAAACTTTTTTTGTCTTCATCAAAGTCGTCATCGTCTTCGGTGTATTCTGAACGTGTATCGCTGCTACGAACCATGCCTAATTCATTTCTGAATATATCGTAGTCCACATCGAACTGGCTAAGAATCTGGGTGGCAATATTTTCTTTGTTTTTAAGAATAGACAACATCAGGTGTTCTGTTTCTACCAATGGGCTTTTGAGGGCTTTGGCTTCTAAAACTGTTACACGGATAACTTTTTCGGCCTGCTTTGTCAACGGCAAACTGTTAATGTTAGCAATGTTTTTTCCTGTCTTATCTTTTACTGCCAGTTCTACTTCTTTCCTAAGTTCGTACAGATCTACGTGCAGGGTTTTTAAAATGCGGATGGCGGTATTTTCCCCCTCCCGTATTAATCCGAGCAGCAAGTGTTCAGTACCAATAAAATCATTTCCAAGGCGGAGCGCTTCTTCTCTGCTGAACGAAATGATTTCTTTAACCTGGGCTGAAAAATTATTATCCATAAAGTTTAAATTGCGATGATACAATAATAACGAATATTTTTGAGCTTGAGTACGTGCCGTTATTCACAGTTGTTAATCAAACTATAAGTTATGAAGGTCAAAATTGATACCAAAGAGAAATTTCATGTTATAACGCTGATAGAACCAATGTTGACTGTCAATATAGCAGCAGAACTAAGCAATCTAAGTACGGAATATCTGAAACAAAAGATTAGGAATATTGTTCTAAACCTTTCCGATACAGACACTATAGAGAATGAAATAGCTGCTGACCAATTGGCACAGTTACAACAGAAATTTTATGAAAACAGTGCCTCCTTTGTTATTTGCAACCTCCAACCTGGGGTAGAAGCCCAATTAGAAACCATGGAATTGCTCGAAGTTATGAACGTAACCCCCACCGAAAGCGAAGCCTGGGACATAGTACAAATGGAAGAAATTGAAAGAGAATTGCTGGATGATGAGGAAGATGATTTGTAGGGGGGTGGTTTAATTGAGTTGTTTTTTGTAGTTTTTGTAGCAGTGGAGGCTGCTTGGCCGATTGGTAGCGTGGGCGCATATTTCAAAAGTCGATATTTTTCAATTTTTTTGTAAGAGTTAATGTCTATTTAAAAAAATATTACATAAAATGCTGTGCTTTATTCCTTTTAAAATTTGAGGGTTAGTTCACTTTGAAAAATTATTGTATTTTTTCATTGTTAATTAATGCTTCAGTAGATGAAAACTCTTTTGCGATTAGTAATACCAGCGTTCCTTTTTGTTCTCATTCACTCATGTAAAAACAACCATTCAAGTTCGGAGAAGCTTGAGCGTTGTGAACCTATTTTAAATAAAGCAACTAAATACTTTGAAAAAAAACCTGACCAATATTTCTACACATATGATAAATTTCGGGGGGAAATAGAAAATTTTGATAAAGGATTTATTGATACTTTCAGTGTAAATGACATTAAATTTCAACTTTTTTCAAATCCAGACTCTACAGGTGATCTTGAATTACAAGTATTGAAAAATGGTAAATGGCAAACTAATTTAAAATTGCCTTATGGAATTAACGGCAGCAAAGCGAATAAAGATGTAAACAGAGATGGTTTTAATGACTTTGTTCTTTCTCTTCGTAGAGGGAATGAAGTATATTTATATGATACTCTTGTTAATGAATATCACAAAGAACCTATTGCTCTTGCATTTGAATGGTGTATTATTGATTCCTCAAAAAGCATCTACAGCAATAATTATTCAAATGGTGATTTCTGGAATACTGATTTGTTTTTATTAAAGGGTTTTCAACAAACTTTTCTTTACGATGCAGACATTAATTTTCATATTGACTCAATGAGTGAGATTGGGTATCTGCAAGTTTTTAAAGTAACAAAGAATGATCTAGCTAAAACAACTTTGATCTGTAATAACAAGATTAATTTTTTACATGAAGATTTTGATTACTGTAAATTTTGGAAAAAGTTTTTGAGAAAGAAAAGATGCAGTTAAATTGAGGTTATAAAATTTAGGCATTGGGGTAAAATAATAGAATCATTTTACCCTTTATTTATAGCAGCAAAACATTTAGAAATTTCAAATGCAAAATAATCGTAAATTCAAATAACTTTGAGATTTTATTAACCCCAATAAATGGACAAACCAAAAGCACTATTGGCGTTAAAGGTTGTTGCAATTCCTACACTTTACGCAATTGTATTGAGATTGTTTTTTGGAATTAAAACCTGGAGTGACTTATTTTCTGTAATGTCAGTTTCATTTCTTTTTTGTTTGCCAACAATTGTAGGGGCTTTGACAGTATACTTTTCTAGTGAAAAAAATGCAAAAAGTGTTAAGTACAACATTTTTGTTCCGTGGATTCCAATTTTTATTTTTCTATTAATAACACTTGCCTTTGCATGGGAAGGTTGGGCTTGTTGGATAATGGTTTTGCCTATGTTTCTAATTGCAGCTTCAATAGGAGGACTGATAGGGGCTGTGTTTAAATTTCGAAAAAAAAGTAAGAAAGTTTATATTTCTTTATTGACACTGTTGCCAGTTTTTATTTCACCTATAGAAAGTTTTGTAGGATCAATTCCGGGAACGTATAAAGCATATACTTACATTGATATTAATTCAACACAGGATAGAATTTGGAGCAACGTAACAAGAGTAAAAGAAATAAAAGAAGAGCACGACAAGGGTTGGATGACAAAATGGTTAGGCTTTCCAAGACCTGTTAAAGCAGAACTTAACTTTGAAGGAGTTGGTGCTTACAGAGAAGCAATATTTACAAAGGGATTAGTTTTTCACGAAACTGTATTAGAGTATATTGACAAAAAGAAAATGGTATTTTCAATTAAAGCTTTTCCTTACGAAATTCCATCGACAACAATGGACGAACATGTTGTAATTGGAGGTCAATATTTTGATGTTTTAAACGGAACTTACGAATTGGAAAAATTAAATGGGAAAACTTACAGACTTCATCTGTACAGCCATTTTAAGTTGACAACCACTTTTAATTTTTATGCAAGTTGGTGGGCAAAGTGGATTATGAAAGACATTCAAAATAATATTCTTCAAGTGGTGAAACAAAGAGCGGAAAATGAATAGCATGAGACAGATTATTATGATCAACTCCGGCCACCTTTTAGTTCCCCACAATAATAGAAATATTTACTCATGCAAAAAATACTATTCTCACTTGCAATTTCCTTCCTCTCCATTTCTACTAATGGTCAATCCCAGCTAGCGTAAGTGTTCCTTGCGCTTGTTTATAGTTTTGTGAAACGAACTTAAATACAACATGAAACCCAGGACTGTGTCCGGTATAAAGTTAGGTGTTTGCTATCTTTATACCGGCTAATCATTAACAGGTTACAGATCTGCAACCATTTAAGATTTCGGTGTTCTTCGGAACACGGTAACAAGCCAGGCAATCAGAAAAATACATTCAAAACCCTTAATAGTGAGTTGGCTTTTAGGTAATTCGTTCGGTTATAAAGAATAACAATTTTTCCTTACGGAGGATTATTGCAGGTTTCTTGAAACTAAAACAAAAAATAATTTCATAACTTCAACCTGTAAAATTCCGAATACATGTTAATTGAAAGAACAAGCAAAGAAGTAATAATCAGACTGCCATCATACGTTAACACTGACGGGCTACAGCGTTTGGTTGACTATTTAACATATAGAGAGGCTACTGCAAAATCGAAAGCCAAACAAACTGATGTTGATGCATTAGCCACAGAAGTTAAGCAAGGTTGGTGGAAACAAAATAGAAGCCGTTTTGTTAAATGAAAATTGTTGTTGACACTAATATTATTTTTAGTACTCTATTAAATTCTAACAGTAACATCGGAGACCTTCTTTTTAACTCTGAAAAACAATTCGAATTTTATAGTTGTAATTATATGCGTTTTGAAATACAGAAACATTGGGAACGCCTGAAAATGATTTCAAAATTATCCGACGAGGAGTTACAAATTTCTTACACCTTAGTACTTTCAAAACTCAAATTTATTAACGAAGAAATCATCCCAATGAAAGTATGGTTGGCTTCAGAAGAAATTACAAAAGTAATTGACATAGACGATATCGATTTTGTTGCGCTTACAAAATTTCTAAAAGCTACTTTATGGACAGGTGACAAAGTGCTTTATAATGGACTTAAAAGACTCCATTTTAAGAAAATCGTAAACACTACAGAATTACTTGCACTTAGGAATGAAAAAAGCCAAAAATAAAGCTTGGTAATAAAAGCGATATTTCCACAGTGCCGGCACTTCTCATCCCCCCAATAAACTCAAACATTCGCTCATGCAAAAAATACTATTCTCACTTGCAATTATCTTCCTCTCCATTTCTATTAATGGGCAATCAAAAATCAATCAAACTTTAAAAAAGGAATTGGATAGTATTTTAATTGAAGATCAAAAATTCAGAGAATTAATTTCTTCTGAACTGTTGCAAACAAAAGCTGATTCTATTGCTGCTTCTTTTAAAATACCGATTAATGAGTTGACGAATTATATTGTAAAAATGATTCCGCTGACAGACTCTTTAAACCTTGAAAGGGTTGAGCAAATAATAAAGCAATATGGCTATCCCGGTAAATCACTTGTTGGGAAAGGAACAAATGAAGCTACTTATTTTGTAATTCAGCATTCAAATAAAATTGACCAATATCTCCCTTTAATTAAAAAAGCTGTTGACAAGAAAGAGTTGGCTTTTACCCTATATGCTATGATGCTTGACCGTTCGCTAATGTACAACGGAAAAGAACAGATTTATGGAACACAGGCAAAGGGCATACATGTTTTAAATAAAGAAACAGGAAAGAAGGAATTCAAATATGTGATTTGGCCAATAGAAAATAATTCATCAGTAAATCAAAGAAGAAAAAAGGCCGGATTTACTTCTACTGTAGAATATTATGCAAAACAAAACCTCGGTATTGAGTATACGGTTTTGACATTAGAGGATATAAAGAAAATGGAAGGGCAGTAGAAAATATTAACTTATTTAATAGTTCCTCATCAAACAATTTACATCTGTTCTTAATTTTTTGAACTTCTCTAATATCATTTCTTCCGTGCATTTACATAAGCCAAGAATCACTTCTAAAAAATATTTCCCCCATTATCTGTATTTTTTACAATTAATTATTGGAGTAAGTCTTTTTTCCTCTCATTTTTTAGAACATTTCCAAAACAGTAGCTCTCTGTTTACTTTTCCTATATCTTTATAAAAATTAAATTGTAATCCATTTTTCATGTTTGGTGTAACCATTTTAGGGAATAACTCTGCACTGCCTGCTTACGACAGGCATCCGACCTCGCAGGTGGTTACACTAGATCAGTTTCAATTTTTGATAGACTGTGGTGAGGGTACACAAATGCAATTGGCCCGTTATAAAATACGACGCAGCCGCATCAACCACATTTTTATTTCGCATCTCCACGGCGATCATTATTTTGGTTTGCCGGGGCTTATTACAAGTATGGCTTTGTTGGGTAGAGATACTGACCTGCACCTGTATGCACCACCTATGCTTAAGGATATTATAGACCTTATGCTAAAGGCTGCAAACACTTCTTTTAACTACACGCTACATTTTCATCCGTTGGAAGGAGAGGGGTTGCTGATTGATGATGAAAAATATTCAGTAGAAGCATTTAAGGTATTTCACCGCATTGATTGTTGGGGTTTTATTTTCAGGGAAAAGAAAAAGTCAAGAAAAATTAATAAAGAAGCAATAGGGAAGTATAATTTTTCAACCAATGCTTTTGAGCAGCTAAAGATGGGGGAAGATGTAACCACCGATACCGGTGAACTCATTTTGAATGATACAGTTACTACTGCAAACCCACCGGCACTTAGTTATGCTTTTTGTGGTGATACTTTATTTAACGAAAAGGTAGCAGAAAAGGTGAAGGACGTTACTATGATTTATCATGAAACAACGTACCTCAAGGAATTAGAAGATAGGGCACTTGCAAGGTTTCACTCTACAACTATACAGGCAGCTAATATTGCAATATTATCAAAAGCAAAAAGACTACTTATTGGGCATTTTAGCAGTAAGTATGAAGACCTTCATCTTTTTCTGGATGAAACCCGTGAAGTGTTTCCTGTTACTGATTTGGCTATAGAAGGGGTGACTTACAGAGTGCTTTCAATGCCTTATAATTTCATTAGCGTTGCGTTGTTATCACCCTTAGTTCTTTGAAAGTATTGTCAATATTGAGTTTGCAACGATTAATCACCTAAGACGATTTGATTTTTTGTTGAGAAATAAAAATGCAACTTGCTGAAAATCATTTGTT
>JANPGE010000193.1:0-17661 GCA_031423805.1 Segetibacter sp.
AAAAGATTTATGGAACTAATATTTTCTGTTGCACAATTTGCTGTTATTTCTTTTATTATTTTGTTTGAGAAAGCCCATTCTATTATTTCACTTACTGCTTCTGTTGCATAACCTTTTCGTCTTTCTTCTTTAATTATACCATATCCTAAATCAATATTTTCTTCTTCATTATTAAACCCTTTAAAGCCCAAATCTCCAATTACTTCCGAAGTGCCCTTTTTAATAATCATCCAGGATTCATAACCTGTCAGATATTCCACTTTATTTAAGTTGTTGATTATTCTTGGTAATGTGTCCAAAACGTCTGTGTCTGGCCAACTTTTACCTTTTTTTAAGTTCAAAACTTCTAAGTCTCTATAATCGTTGTTTAAAACATTTCTACAAAGGTCTATTGTAAATGGAATGAGTATTAATCTTTCAGTTATAAGTTTATCTATTTCTAATTTTTTAACTTTCATTGTTCTATCAGTTTCATTATTTTCTATAATAGGTTAGACGGTCTCGGAAAATTGCCTCTAACGAACTTGGCTTTGTGCAGGCTGGGCATTTTTGTTTGTATAGCCGGGAACTGCTGCCCCCTAAAAATTTAAAAGTGAAGGATAACAACTAAAAGCCCTAGAGCATTCCTTCTACTGAAAACTGAAAAGGCAAATATCAAAAGCACACTGGCTTTCTACCGATCAAACCGTGTCCCTGCTTCAGTAGGGAGACCTGCTTTTCATATTGTATTGAAGTTACGCTTAGCTAAGCTTCAACAAACGCAACGAACACTTATGCTAGCAGGGATTTTCACCACAAATGTTGATGCGGAGAACCAAACTCTGATTAACCACAAATGTGTCTGCGGAGCACTGAACCGCCAATTTCTTAAACCCGCTGTTATCGGTTCGTGCTTCTGTCCGTCCGTTGCTGTGTCGTGTCAAACTTGCACAATTGGCTGTACTGTCGGATGCGTTGGCTTGCAAACTCTTTTTATTTTTTTCTGCGTTGGCATTGTGTGTTAAGAAAAAATAAAATGTGCTTGCAAATGCGTTGACATGTTCATTGTCAATTATGTATTTCATTTTAGTATGTGTTTGTGAAATTAGAATAGTGGTTTGTGTTTAATATCTCATTTACTTTTAGAAAATCTATTTTGTCAAACTCTCTAATATTACCAACTAATAAGTCATCAAAATTGTCACCCACATTTACCAAATTGATGTCCCCATTTTGATAAATAAAAGTGTAAGCGTTCCGTCTCGATTCATTTGAAGAATAAACAATTTTCATTTCAGTCGGCATTGTTTCTTTTATAAGATTAGATAAGTCATAAAATTCATTATCAGTTATACTCAGTGATTCTTTGTGATTCTTATGTTTTCTTCGAGGTGTATATTGATATATTTTCCAAGTGTCGAAATGCTTTTGATTGTCTGCAAGTAAGTTTCCAATTTCAATTATTTCATGAATGTTTTTTTTTGTCGCCACAGTTCCAATTTTGATTTTCAAATTTGAATGTGTGTTTTTCAATTCTGATGCAGTTGCAAGTATTTCAGTAATGGGATAATTATCAGTTCGCATCAAATGGCTCATTTCAGAAGTAATGCCGTCAATGGGAAGTGAAATCCAATCACAATAAGAAGCAACTGCTAAAAGTTTTTCCTTGAATCTACCATGAGTTGAAATCACTATGTTGAACTTTAAAAACTTTAAGTATGTAACAAGTTCTTCAATGCCTTTGTAAAGCAATGGCTCTCCGCCAGAAATTACAATATTCTCAACTCCCAAACTTTTGAATTTATGTAGTGCCGCTTTCCAAACAGTCAAATCAATTTCAGTTTCCCTCTTTTCTACTTTGGGTCCAAAGCAAAAAGGGCAATTTAAATTGCAAATCGTTGTTGGCTCTATGTCTAAAGATTTAATCATGACGATTTGAAAGGTTGTAAAATGTTAGGAGCAGTTGGGCAATATCTATAAGGATGAAATCCAACTTGACTTAGTGATGTTTCTAAAACTTGTCTATGAGCTTCTTTCTTTTCAATAAAACTATTCAGTAGTATTTTGTTCATTTCATTATATCTGCAAACTTTATTGTCGCAATTCGTTATGATTTTTCCTTTTGGTAAAAAGGTGTCCTGTTCTAAAAATTCTGTTCTACCGAATAAATGGCAACAAGGAAATTTTTTCGATTGGTTACCTACAGACTGGATGTATTGAGAGATTAAGCACTGCAACGCACTATTAGCAGAATCATAAGATTGAACCCAAAACTCTGTATCATTCCAATTCATTTCAATGCAATGGAAATGCACCGTATTCATATTTGCTGTTGCCCTTTCTTTCTCTGTTGTGTGGATGTGTTTGAACTGGACAAAATCAACATTTAGACTGCAAGCAAGTTTATTTATATCCTCAATTTTTCCTTTGCTAAAATTAATATTGTTAAAGGAATCAACAACATAGCTGATTCCAATTGCTGGTGTAAATAGATTGCCTCTTAATTTAAGTAAGGTCTGAATGTTGTTTATTATTTTAGAGTAATCTGCCTTACTCGTATTGTGTAGTTTAGCATGAGATGCATCATTTGTTGCATCCAAAGACACTCTGACAAATGCTAAGTCCGTAATTGAGAAATCACTCTTTAATAGATTGCTCAATAAATATCCGTTTGTAATTATTCCAATTGATACTCCTTTTTCAATTAAGTATTTGCAAATACTTTTGTTGTCAAACTCGTTGCTTGCAGAATAGATTTCTCTATAGAGTAATGGTTCTCCACCTCCTGAAAAAACTACTGATTTACCACCTGAATCACAAAAAGCTGCCAAGTAATTTTTCAAATCAGCTAAAGGAATTCTTTTGTCGTGTCTAAAGTCGGCTGTAAAACACCATTCACAATTATGGTTGCAATAGTCTATTGGGTCTAATTCGACTTGAAATATTTGGGGCCTATCTTCAAAGTCATAGAGCAACAAATTTTCAGGAATAAGTTGCGATGCAGATATTTTGCTAATACTATTTACGTTTTTATAATTCATACTAGTCTATAAGATTATTGAAAGCAAGCCTACCCTCTTCAGTTGTTAAGTCAACTGTTGATTTTTCTTCTAATTTTTTTGCCTTTATATAAACCGGCTTTTCTCTTAAGTTACTGTAAACAATCCCAAGGTATTTGGTTGGATGCTCATTATTTGGTGAAAATCTTAATTTACTTGTTCCAAATACTTTTTTCTCCTGGTTTTCCAAAGTTGTAATGGTAAATGGATATTTCAAAACATGGTTGGAATATTCTGAAAATTGAGAGTGAAAGTTTGCGGTAAAATTGCCGTCTTTATCAAATGATTCTCCAGTTACTTTGTAACTCCCCTCATCATAAGAAATATAGACTTTGCTGTATATTACAGGTCTTTCTTGCATACCATTGTCCATGATCTTTTGAATCCACCAACCTTCAAGAAAATCTTTCCCAAGCAAAAGTTTTCTTAAGGGTCTGCTATTATCGACAATCTTAGTTATAGCCCAATTGAAAAAAGATATGATGACAAAAAGTATAATTGAAACAACAACTATTACCCATATTTTCTCTTCTGCATTTGCAGTTAAATACTTTTTAAGAAAATAACCTGATACAATACCAGTTAAACCAGAAGCTGCTGTTTTGGTTATTTCTAAAAACTTTTCAATTTGTTTAAGCATAGTGTATCTGTTTATTTAATTTTCCTACTACTGTCTCTTCCAAATTCAGACTCTTTGAGTCTTAAATTTTCAAGGTTTAGCAAAAGAGCTAATGTTGTTTCATTTGTCTCATCAATATTTATTGATTCTTCCCTAACCAACAATTTAATAAGTTCTTTGGTAGAGGATAACATGTAATCAGGGTTGTTCAATCTTACTGAATCTAATTTTAGTAATAATTCCATTAAAACAACTCTCCAATTGAAATATGGATATTTAAAGTCGGTGATTTTCTTATCCATTCTATCGCAAATTGAATTAAGTGAGTTCAATGAAGATGAATCATAATTCCAATAATCATGACTGGTGAACGTTTCTTTTATTCTCTCAAATGAAGGTAGAAACATCAAGTATGATTCTTTCATCAAATTATGTCTTAACCTATCAAAATCAATTTGCGATTTGTTGATGGCGGGATAATTTCTTGCTTGGAAAGATTCGTGTATGTCTTCTATCGTGATTGACAGGCTATCAATTAGATTGGTGTTACTTTCAATATAAGCTATACGTCCTTTCGTTGTTGGAATGAATACTTCGTTATGATATAAAATGAAACTAAGCAAATTGAGAATTGATTTTGCACAAGTGTAGTTTTTGAATTGTTGGTTTGCTGTTGTGTCGTTTAAGCATAATTGATTAAACCATAATAATTCAATCATGTTGTTAAACATTAACTGTTGATTGAAACCAGTTGTGCTTGTCATTGATAAGAGAGAACTTAGTTCTATTCCATAAATATGTTGTGAACAGAGTAGGTCATATCCCCACGATTTAAGTTTTGATTGAAAAAATTGCAGTTCTTGAATAGTTCTTACTCTGAATCCAATTTTTTCGGCTGTTATAATATCCTTTAATTCTTTCTTTAGCTCTTGTCTAAGAATTGAAATGTTTTCAAATGTTAGTCTGTCTGTTGAAATTCCGAATAAATCAACATCGCTGAAAGCATTATCTTCATGTAGTGAACGGCTTCCTACCAAATAAAACCCTTGCAAGCCGGAATGCTCATACCAATTATGTAATTTATTTTTTAGAGTATTTATCATTGTGCTATAGTCATAACTGTTTGCTCAACTTTTAAGAAATATAATTCAAGGTTGAATGAATATTCCACATAATCGTCTTTTGAGTATTGATTAAATATGTTCTCCGCTTCTTCTAAATATTCTACATGTAACTTGTCGTTAGGTGTTGAGGCGTAAGATGAAGACAACATGCTTTTGAAAAATTCAGCTTTTGAAAACCGTTGGGTTATTGTGTCAATGTTTCTGTGATTTACTCCGTTGGGAGTAAATAATTCTGTGAAAAAACCTAACCCTATTTGTGTTCTATCTTGTTGTTGCAGTTTGTCTTTAAAAGAATAAAAAAGGTTTCTGATTTTGTGAGAAATATCTTGATTCATATTCCAGTGATACCATACCAAAACAATATTCCCATTAGGTTTTAGTATTCTATAAAATTCCTCTTTTGCTTTTGTCGGATTGAACAAGTGAAAAGATTGTGCTGCAATAATTAAATCGAATTTGCCTTTTGGTAATCCTGAATCCTCAGCTGTTTTTTTTACTAAGGTAAAGTTGTGATTTGTAGAAAATTTATCTGTAAGAAAATTTTGCATCTCCTCATCTTGTTCAACCCCATAAACAAGATTTCCATTTTCCAATAACATACCCGTTAGCTTACCTGTTCCGCATCCAAATTCGGATATCAAATCAGTTTTTTTTAAGAGATTTTGTTCTCTTAAAAAAGAAACTAAACTGTTTGGATAGTTAGGTCTGTATAGTTCGTAATTGGAAGATTTATTCTTGAACATTGTTTTTGATTATAGGTGATTTTGAATGTTACTGAAAATGATTTTTAAATTTTGTTTCATCATTTTTTTGTTCTTGTTTGACAACGAAATTAAAATTGCTTGCTCACATTTTGCCAAAAGGCTCTCTGCCAGTCCTTCTTTAAATTTGTTTTCAGTGTATTTAATGGCTACTGGAATATTGTCTTTGCCTAATGGGAAAGGAGTGTCCCACTTTTTCTTATCTATTCTATTTAGCAATTCGCTTTCTGATGCGATGAGATGGAAAACTAAAATTGGCTGCTCATACTTTGCCATAAGTGCAAATAGTTTTTCACCTAATTCTCCAACTCCTGTAAGTTCTATTATTTGAAGTTTACTATTGAAGTCAATTGCTTGAATAAATTTTTCCTTGCAGTAAATCTCTTTTTCCTTTGTTCCGTCTCCATGCTTCTTTCTAATTCCGTCAATGGAGACGAAATCAGCTTCTTTATACTTTTCGAGTATTAGATTAGCTATTGTTGTTTTTCCTGCTCCAATGTTTCCTATTAGTATGATTTTCATGATTATAAAAGCTAATGGACTGGTTAAACATGCAGTGTTCTATGGTTTTGGTCATAATAATCTCCTACACAATAAACAGTTCCTTCAAGTTCGTCCGCAATCATTGAAGTGCTGAAAATAATTTGATGTTCCTCTTTGTCTTTATATCCCTCGGACATTGCAGTAATAAGTTTTTGCAAATTTTGAGTTCTTTCTTTTTCCATTCCTTTATCCTCCATGTTGTCGCACAAAATGAATTTAGGGTATCGCATAAAATCAATTTCAAGTGATGAAAAGAAAATTGCAAAGCGAATTGCGTTTTTCAAATAGGTGTTAGAACTTGCAGAGAAATTGAAATTGCCGTCTAACGACATTGAATCACCGAAAAAGTCTATCTCTACCTGACGGGCAACTTTAAATTCTTTTTGCCTTTCCAAGTCGTTGTGTAAAATGTAAACGGCTTTTCTGTTGATGTCTGCAAGTGCTTTGTCCTTGTTCGCTTGTTGTTGCAGCACTCTTTGGCTAATTGTCAATGTAAGCATTTCAATTGCGGTTTTGAGTTCTGCCAATTCTTTTTTTAGTTGGTCTAATAAGTCAATGCCTTTTAGCTGTTGCGTAAGAATTTCAATTTGCTTTTCAACACCACCTTTTTGAATTAGCAAGTCGTCTAATTTGTTGTCTCTTGATGATTGGCTTTCAGAAATTGCTAAATCAAGTTCCTTTTGAAGTTGAACTGTTTTCTCTTTCCATTGAGGTAAACTACCTCTAAGTTCTGATAAGTCTCTTTCTTTTTTGGTTAGCAATCCTTTTGATTCTTTGACTTGTAATTCAATTTCTTGCTTTAATCTTTTTGCATGAGTAATTTCCTCATCAGTTGTCAATGGCTGTTTGCATAGCAAACAATGTCCTTCCGCTACATGATTTTGAAGTGGGTTCAAACATTGAGGGCAAAGGTCTAAGGAAATGTCGCCTAATACTTTTCTTGTCAAGATGGAATTGTCAAGGTCAGAAATTCGTTTTACAAGAGTTTCAATGAAACTTTTAGAATCAATAATGTCAAGGTCGAGCTGGTAAATGTCAGATGTTACATCTTTTAGTTTTTGCTTAGCAGGGATTAATTCCTTTTGAACTGTTTCGACTCTTGTTGCTGAGTTTTTCGCAACTCTTATTGTTGCTGCCTCTTTTGTTTTTGTGATTTCAGTTTGAATTTTGTCTAACTCTGCTTTTGCTTTATCAATCTCTTTAGTTAGTCCTTCAATCGTTGTTGCGTTACCTGATTTTGTGTAGGCTTTATTTAGATTCTCAAACTCTCTTTTCTTCTCGTCATAATCTTTCTCCGCCTTCTTAAGGGAAAGTCTATCACTATAAAGTGAATCGTCATACACTCCTAAAAGCAATTCTGAAATTGCTTGTCGGGTCAATGGATAATCAAAAATTTCTCGTCTGAAAAGGCATTGAGTAGGTGAGTCTTGGTCAATGTATAGCAGGCGAAGAATTTGGTGCATTGTAATATTGCTATCATTTTCGCCTTTCACTTCAGGAAATGCAAGTGCATTAAAAAGAATATTTGTAAAACTTGAACTCTCACCACGCTGTGCAAAAGAAAATGTTTTCCAGTTTATTGCATCGTTTTTTGCTTCTTCAAAGGTTCCCCAAAAAATACTCATTGGTTGAACTTTAGCAGTTGATACATTTCTTTTCAGAGTGTATGTGCCGCCATTTATTTCCACTTCGGCAAATACTTCTCTGCATCTCAATGATTCTGCATTCCAATTAATGAAGTCGCCACCTAAAGCGTAAAAAATAAAATTGGAAACAGTGGATTTGCCCGAACTGTTTTTTCCTCTAATAATGTTTACTCCCTTATGGAATTTTTCATCATAGGCGGATGCTCCCGTATGAGTGATTATTATCAAGCGGTTTAAAAAGAGATATGATTTATCTTTTGTCATATTTGAAATCTAATAAGCCCGTTCTTGCTTTAAGTCCCTCTTTGCCTAAGAGTGGGAGATTTACAAAATCGCTTGTTACAAGTTTAATAATATTGCTGTTTGCTGTTGATGGATTATTTAATTGAATGAGCAATTCCTCTGGAATTTGTTTGCCCGTTTTTTTTACTTTATTTTTTGAGAGTTGTTTTGAATCTACAAAACCGTATGATGCTAAACACTTCACTGCCGAAAGTTGATAGGTTTGCATTCTATCAAATATTCCTCGTGGGTCTGAGAGTTCTTCGTAAGGATTTGATTTGTCTTTAAATACTTTTTCTTTTAAGTGTCTCAAATCAGCAGGGAATGAAATTTCACTTACTTGACTTGGGAATGTTAAATAGAAATCCCAAATGCGAAGTTTATCAAACGCAATCTCTTCCTCTTTCGTGTATGAAAGAAGTTGAAGCATTCTGAAAATGCAATTGTAAATATCAAATGCAGGATGATATACTAACATTAGTTCAATTCCATTTTAAGTGACAGTTACCAGTGAGAAAATAAAGCATTCCGTTTATGTCGTGTGCTGAAAAGCCTAAAAGATTTTCATCTAATTCATCAAGTAGTGGCTTTATCAATCTTTCGTTAATCATTGAGTTTACTAATTGTTCGTCTTCTCCTTTTTTAAGCAATGGTTTTATTTCGTTTTCAAAATAAGTAATCACCAATCCTAAAAGGTGAAGATTTATTTTTTGTGCTGCCTCTGAAAACTGATACTTGTAGAGTTTTCTATGATACTTGTCTTTTGCTTCTAATGCAAACTCAATAAACTCCTGTCTGTTTGCCGATGTTAATTTATCTTCTAATCCGATAACATCATCCTTCTTTTTGTTGTAGTAATAATCTAAGTCGTCAATGTATTCTTTGAGATGGCTGTTCGTGCTTTGCTCTTGCTTGAATTTTTCAAGTAACATTTTCATGTAGGCAGTTTTAGAGCCTGCGAATTGATAAATTCTTGACTTGTCAATATTGCCACCTGCAACATCACCTTTTACTTCACTGCTATCAATTGATACTTTTTCGTCAGCCATAGATTATTTTTTAATGTCTCTTCCAGCAACATCACCGCCAATTTTGCTGTCCTTAATGTTTACACTCCCTGAATTTTTAGTTGTCTTTTTCTTGTTGACATATTTGAAAACAAGTCCTGCCCCTACAATGGCTGCAATAACGGCAAGAATAATTTGTGTTGTGTGGTCTCCGAAGTCCATTTTATAAATTGTTTAGGTTGTGAAAGTATGTATTTGTGTGGTGGGGCAAAAGCAAATGTGAAGCAACTTGCGTTGGCTTTTGGGTGACGTTGCTTCTCTTTTGCTTTTGCGAAGGATAGCCAAATGGCTTTGCCAAAATTGTTCTGTCGTTCATTTTATCACTGTCGTTTAATGTTTGCTCTGTCGTCATAGGGTTGCTGATAACGCGTTTATTTACGCCATTAGGCGCCATTAATTTAAAAAATTAGTATTGGTTATCAATGCTTTAATCCAACGTATTTTATATTGTCGTTAAGGCAATACAACAACAGGGTTACATTTTCTCTTATGCTAAAATACAATTATTTATCATAACAAAATACTTTCTAAAATAATTTTATTTGAATTTTTTATTTAAGGATAACCGCAAACAAATCGCGTTATTACAATTGCCAAAAACAAAAAACCCCATTGCAAAAGCAACAGGGTTTTAAATATTTGAACGGGTAAATTTTATTTTACAAATACCGTACTTGTTTGTTCTGTTTTATGCAAAGGCTTTGCGGCAGCACTCACTTTTGCGTGGTGCATATTGGCAAGGGTAGGAGCAATAACCAAAGAAACAATAGACATCAACTTTATCAATATATTCATAGATGGTCCTGATGTATCTTTGAATGGATCTCCAACTGTATCACCTGTTACAGAAGCCTTATGTGGTTCAGATTTTTTGTAGAACATTTCTCCATTTATCTCAACACCTTTTTCAAAAGACTTCTTGGCGTTGTCCCATGCACCACCTGCATTGTTTTGGAACATTCCCATCAACACACCGCTAACAGTAGCACCGGCTAAAAATCCACCTAAAGCTTCGGGGCCAAAAACAAATCCAATTATGAGTGGAGATAAGATGGCAATAGCACCGGGCAACATCATTTTTTTAATAGAAGCTTCTGTTGATATAGCAACACATTTATCATACTCCGGCTTTCCTGTACCTTCCATTATTCCAGGTATAGTACGAAACTGACGGCGAACTTCTTCTACCATTGCCATTGCAGCCTCACCCACTGCACGTATGCAAAGTGAGGAGAAAATGAAAGGAATCATTCCACCAACAAATAAAGCTGCTAATACATCGGCCTTATAAATATCAATGTGTTGATTATCCGGCATTGCAACTCCAACAAATGCAGCGAATAAAGCTAAGGCAGTTAAAGCAGCAGATGCTATAGCAAAACCTTTTCCGCTTGCAGCGGTAGTATTACCAACAGCATCAAGGATATCTGTCTTTTCACGTACTTCTTTTGGCAATTCACACATTTCAGCAATACCACCTGCATTATCTGCAATGGGGCCAAATGCATCAATTGCTAATTGCATAGCAGTGGTAGCCATCATACCGGCAGCAGCTATAGCAACACCATATAAACCCGCACAAGCATAAGAACCATAAATACCTGCGGCTAATACTAAGATTGGTAACAAGGTACTTTCCATACCTACTGCCAATCCACCTATTACGTTGGTAGCATGACCTGTAGCACTCTGACGTATAATACTCAACACAGGACGTTTGCCCATAGCTGTATAATATTCAGTTATGATACTCATTAATACCCCAACACCTAAACCTACAGCAATAGCGCCTAACACACCGTTACGGGTAAATTCAAGTCCACGTAAAGTCATTGTTTCAGGCAAAATAGAATTTACTAGAAAGTAACAAGCAATTGCAGTTAATACCATAGAACCCCAATTGCCCATGTTTAAAGCTTTCTGTACAGCATCTGTGCTCATACCTGCTTTATCACTTATTCTTACAAAGAAAGTTCCAATTATAGATAGAATGATTCCCACACCTGCAATCATCATTGGCAATAGGATAGGGGACATGCCGCTAAAACTATCAACAAGTGTTGAACCCGAAGCATTAGTTACTTCTTGTCCAAGTACCATGGTAGCAAGTACTGTAGCCACATAAGAACCAAATAAATCGGCACCCATTCCGGCAACATCACCTACGTTGTCACCTACGTTATCTGCAATTGTAGCAGGGTTACGAGGGTCATCTTCAGGGATACCGGCTTCCACTTTTCCAACAAGGTCAGCACCCACGTCAGCAGCTTTGGTATATATACCGCCACCAACACGGGCAAACAATGCAATACTTTCTGCACCAAGGCTAAATCCTGTTAATACTTCTATTGTACGCAACATTCCTTCTGCATCAGTTTCAGGTGCAAAGAAGTGTTTAAGAATTATAAAAAGTCCGCCAAGACCAAGTACTGCAAGACCGGAAACACCAAGTCCCATAACCGCACCACCTGTAAATGATACATTTAATGCTTTAGATAAACTGGTTTTAGCAGCTTGTGTGGTTCTTACGTTTGCTTTGGTAGCAGCTTTCATTCCTATATATCCGGCGGTAGCACTACTGATAGCACCTAAAATAAAAGCAACAGCAATACTCCAATGAGAGTTTGGATTGCTTTGAGACATAATAGCCAATAGTATTGCTACAATAACAACAAAATATCCCAATATTTTCCATTCGGCTTTTAAGAATGCCATAGCACCTTCAGCAATATAATTGCTGATTTCTTTCATTCTGTCGCTACCGGCATCCTGATCGGAAACCCATTTAAACTTTATAAGAGTGTATAACAACCCAATTACACCCATTGCAGGCACTGCATAAATCAATTTGTCCATAGAGATGAAGTCTTATGTTTTTTAAAATTGGCGGCAAAAATAGGGTTTTATTAACCATATACTATAGGCAGATGCAAAAAATATGAACAAACCGATATCGATTGCACAAATACAGTTTTATTCTTCAAATAAATTATATAAATATCTAATTGCTATATTATTGATTGTATCTTAAACTGTACATACCCTTACCTCTTGTAAAAACTTTTACATCACTACTATTATAATTTTTAGTGCCATTAATTTCCTCATAGTTTGTTTTTGAGTATAAAAAAACGCCGCACTTTTCAGTACGGCGTTGTTCAGAACCTTTCTCATTTAAAGGGGCAATAACAATTAATGTTGAATGACCAATTGTGCTTTAAGCATTTCTGCTTCTGTAAACAATTGTGTTATATATGATCCGGATGGTAATTTACCCAGGTCATTAACCATAATATTATTTGTTCCTTTGGTTAAGTTGATTGCAGTTACTCTTACCGATTTACCCTGCATATCTTTTATACTTAAGGAAGCTTTCTGATTTTTAGAACTTTGGCAAATCACTACACAATGATTATTAGCAGGATTTGGCTTTATACTTAAGTCAACATGATTGTTTAAGTTAAAGGATATTACATTGCTGTATTTAGAAGTATTATTTGTATTTACTGCTTTTAATCTGTAATAAACCTTATTACCTGCAATAGTATTTACTTCGTTGCTAAAGTTGTACTGATGCTGCCCTTGTAAGTTTAATGAAGCCACTGTTCCAACTTTTTCAAAAATGAATCCATCGTTGCTTCTTTCAACTTCATATTGTTTCATGTTAGACTCCTGTGCAGTATTCCAATATAATTTTGCAATTGATCCGCTTAGGTTTCCGTCAAAAGAAAGTAGAGATACTGCAAGTACTGAAACATTTCTCCAGTCTCTATCTACAGTAGGGCAAGTACCAATAGCTGTTTGTGGCAATTGTGCAGTACTTCCTGACGGTACAGGACCATCATAGTTACCACCGGGGCCCATTTGGTTATGACCAACATTGTTATATGGATTGATGGTAGCAGTCATTATGTTGAAATTATCCCACTCATCATACATCCCGTCATTATCGGTATCCTCAAAGTTTGTAACATAATTACCTGATAGACCGGTTCCTTCATTAAAATCCGGTTTGCCATCATTATCCGTATCAAGGTCAAGATAATCAGGAGTACCATCGCTATCTTTATCAGCCGGGGTAACACCTGCACCACTGCGCTTATTGCAATTGGCAATAGTTGCTGATTCTATACAATCCTGCAATCCGTCGCCATCTGCATCTGCAGCACATGGTACTATATAGCTGCAGGTAGGTTGTCCTTCTACATGATCGCTTATTCCATCGTTGTCACTATCAATATCGTAACAATCAGGGAACCCATCACCATCAGTATCTTCAGGTACAATTCCTTTTGCGCCAAAGGCAGCTATTGCATCTGCGGTTATAGCCGTTGTGCTTCCGCTAAACACCTCGTTACGTACACCGTCATTGTCTATATCGTTGCCTGTTGTTATCCCTTGATTGGTCGCATTGATTAAAGCGATATCATCGTTCAGGTCAACCAAAAATGATTCTCTGATATCTGTCATTCCATCTCCATCACTATCCAGATCAAGGAAATTTGGAGTGCCATCTTTGTCAAGATCCTGTGCTTGTAAACCATTTAATACAGGATTGCTGTTTCCATTTTCAGCACTACTTAATAAACCGTTATGGTCAGGATCGTTTCCGTCAATCATGCCATTCATATCGGCATCCAAATACCGTCTGTCACGGCTTTCGCGGCTATCAACTATGCCATCATTATCGCTATCCAGATCTAACTCATTAATTACACCATCTCTATCCCAATCAAAGAAATCGTTGATGCCATCATTATTGCAATCTGTCCACATAAGAGGCTGATAAGGCACACCCCATGGATCATTACCTGCCGGTGTATCGCAACCCGGTGTAGGATCTAAATAATTCACTAATCCATCACCGTCACAATCACCTTTGGGATCATAACCACCTCCTTCATTGATATCGGTAATACCATCATTATCATCATCAATATCAGTACAATCGCATGTGCCGTCACCATCATTATCCGGAATCAAAGCAAAGTCGAGTGTAAGGTTGCCATTATTGCCATCGCCATCAACCGTTGGTTCGCTATTGGCAGACAAAGTAATGTAGTAACTTCTAAATCCCCCGCTTACCAGATTAATGCCATTGTTATCGTTATCAACATTATTATTTGGATTGAAACTTGATAGGGTAATGCCCGAAGATGAAAACTTAGATGGGAAAGTAACCCCAACTATATAACTACCGGGGGCAAGATCACCAAACCCATAATATCCACCACCATTGGTAATTGCAGTACTAATACTGTTGCCGTCAGGTATATTGTCTTTGTTATTATCGTAATAGAGATTAACAGTTACACCATCTATTCCGGGCTCACCTGCTTCTCTAAGTCCATTGATACTTAAATCCTTCCATACCAGGTTACCAAGATTGAGTGTTCCTTTTAAACCTATATCTATACTGTTAGATGAAGAGGAAAGTGAAAAATTATTGGTTCTTGCTTCACCTTCATTAGTAATAGTAGCATCGTTCTGATTGTCTGTGATTATACTTGTGTACCCGTAGTCTCCCATATCATACCCGGCAGGTATCATAGCACCAACACTATAAGTACCGGCAGAAAGATTATTGAATTTATAAAATCCGTTTGCATCTGTTGTAGTGGTTTGAATAACCCCGCCACCACTATTGTATAAGTCTACATTAACTCCTTCAATTCCAGGTTCATCAGCCCCTTTTATTCCATCATTATTCTGATCGAACCACACCTGATTGCCCAATGTATATGCGCTGCATACAGATGGTGACAGGAACAATATATCATCAATAAACATGTAGAAATTGTTAGGGTTATTGATGTTGCTTTCACCATTGATACGATAGCGAAAATTGCTTACATTAAACATAGTACTTACCGGTATAGTTATCGTTGTTACAGTATTAGCACCGTAATCATCAAATATCTGACCCGATGTTTTATGATAAGCCGTAAACCATGTAGCACCATTATCATTAGAAAAGTCTATGCTCATCCATGCATTATTATCCCCACTCACTACATTGTATGACCAAAGCGTAAACTGCATAATATGACCTGTTGGGCAACAAGGGTTGCTTAAGTTAGTAAGAGGTGATAATGCGGATGCAAATCCTGCCCCTGCAGGTGATTTACCCGGACTAATTCCATCGGTACGCCAGTTTACTATTTTAAGTGCGTTTGATGTTGAAGGGCTGTAATAAGGAGCAGTAAGTGCAAATGAAGCATTGCTATTTGTATTTAAAGTCCATGTACCCGTAGATCCTGTAGCTGATGCATCTACAAGGTTAGTAACAAAATTATTAGACCACGAATTTGGCCATGTTTCAGAACCTCTTAAGCATGGAGTATTTACAGTAATAGAAACATTACATGTACTTACACAACTGCCTTTTGTAATGGTCCATCTAAAAGTATAAGTACCCGAAGAGTTCATATTTCTTACTGTAGCAGTAGGGGAGCTCACATCAGAAAATGTTACTATCGGGCTACCTGATGGCTGCGATACTATACTCCAGCTTCCGGTTTCACCTACACCCGGGTTATTTGCAGCCATAATGGCCGATGTATTATTAATAGACTGATTTGGACCTGCATAAGCAACTGTTACCGAAGAATTTGCAAGCCTTACCGTATCAGATATGTTCACACAACCAGAACGGCTGATCGTCCAGCGTAATGTCGCATTGGTTGTTGAAATAGTAACACCACTTGTAGGTGAGTTTGGACTGCTGATAGTTGCGGTACCGCTCACCACACTCCAGGTACCTGTAGTATTATATGGTGCAGGATCAGCATATAATGTAAAGGTGTTAATTCCACATTTAGACTGATCAGATCCGGCTGAAATACCTGTGGGACATGGTGTAGAAACATTTAAACAGAAGCCATCCAGCTTTAGCGTATTACAACTGATTGACCCCTGTACCCTTACTTTTGTTGTACCTACAGGAGCTATAGCACTAAGTGTATAATAATCAAGTGCTGCGCCTGAAACATCTACATCTTTTGTAACAGTTACATTAGATTGAGACAACACTACATTAGAAGCGTTTAAAAATATGAGACTAAGCCTAGGATTGCAATTGATACCGGGGGTATGCGTACCGGCAAAGGCTCCAAATGTAACATTAGCACCTTCGTTTGTGGCAACATCCTGATAAATAATAGCGGTTCCGCTGCTTTGATTAAGGAAGCCGTTATTAGATCCGCACATAAGGTACCCTGATCCTGTAGTAATATTTCCACCTGTAACCGTCCATCCGGTAGAACCATTTTCAAAACTTGGGTTCACAAGTGGATTTGTTCCGGAATTAACACAACTACAATCTGCGGCCAATGCAAAGTCAACGCATATATTTGTCAGGTTCAGGTTTATGGTATTTGTTCTGATTTCATTTCCTGATAGATTGACTCCATTGTTGTCAATACCAGATGTATTGTTAGGATCTGAACTTGTACTTGTTGTTACACCTTTTACAAATCCATTAGGTATTACAACACCCACAATATAACTTTTTCCGGGAACACCAGCCAGACTATACTTTCCACTGTTAGAGGTTTGTACTGAAGCTATTGCAGCTCCATCAGGTATATTGTCTCCATTAGCATCTGCATACAAATTAACCGTAGCATTGCTTATACCAGGCTCGCCTGAATCCTGAATACCATTATTGTTTCTATCCAACCAAACAAAATCCCCAATTGATGCTGTTCCCAAAAGGCCTATGTCCAATGTAAGGTTACCCTGTTCATCGTCCCCATCATTTATGGGTTCAGTTTCGTTTAATATGGTTATGTGCTTTGTTCTTATTTCACCATTGATATCAATAATACCATTATTATCATTATCAATATCATTGTCAGGATTACTGCTTGAAGATATAGCTAAAGCCCTACCAAATCCAGCAGGTTTTACTACACCTACTATGTATTTGCAATCTGCCAATTCATCAAAATAATAATAACCAAGTGAATCTGTAATGGTAGTTTTTAGTGCGGCCCCATCAGCTACATCATCACCATTTGCATCTGCATATAATTTTACTGTCAATCCGGCTAATCCATTTTCGGAAGATTGCTTAGTGCCATCATTATTTGCATCGTTCCATATTAAATTACCCAAAGTTGAAGTTCCCGGACAGTCACCCGGAGTTATCACTTCTGTATTATTTCCTGTTTTACTAGGGCTTGCAAGAATATCTGTTATATTAGGTGTACCGAACCCTGCATTTCCAAAAGCAGATGCTTTTACTGTTACCTCGTACCAAACGTCATAAATCCAGTTTGGATAGCTGCTGTTAACACTATAATTAGCATTCGTTGCCGGAGAATTTGTTGTCAGTACATAGCCTGAATTATCATTAAAGTTGGCATCCAGTGAAGTTTTTACACTTATAATATCACTGGCATTCCCAACTAACATACTACCATCTCCACCGCTAACACCTAAAGATTTATAACCGCTGGGTACTGTACCAGTTGCTGAAATATAATCTAACTTAAATTCCATTTTTTTGGTACCTGTACCATCAAATAATGCTAATTGTATATTATCAGATCCCACTAAATCCGAGAATGAATGACCA
>JANPGE010000194.1:0-26643 GCA_031423805.1 Segetibacter sp.
CCATCGGTTTTGTTGGCTACTAAAATATACATGCCGTCACTTAATAATGCAGTATTGATTGTGTTGTTAGGGAATTTATTAAATAGCATTGCCAGTCTGCCATTTACATCGTAAAGTGTTATCGAAGCAATATCATTTCCATTTACATGCAAAACATCTGAAACAGGATTTGGATAAACTGATATTTTGTTTACAGCACTTTTTATATTCACAACCTGAACATCAGAATATTTCCATTTGCCATCGTTGTCTATCTGCTGCAAGCGATAATATATTTTTTGCACAGTTAAATTCATTATGTTGTTATCTGTGAAGTTGTAATTAGTTGCAGAGCTACTATTTCCGATAGCCTTTACATTGCCAATGTTTGTGAAGTCAACTCCATTTATGCTACGCTGAATGATAAAGCGATTGCTGTTAATCTCCTGTTTTGTAGTCCATTTCAGGTTAACTGAATTTTTATCTGCTAAAATAGCAGTAAAGGAAGAAAGCGTAACCGGGAAACTTAGAATAGAGGTAAGTAAACGCACCACATTGTTGTTCTTATCAACCACGTACAATTGTTTGGATGTGCCGAAAGCAATTGCATAAGGATAGTTGAATGAAGCCGCCATTGCCTGACCGCCATCACCCGAATAACCAGCATTATTGTTACCAGCAATTGTAGTAATAAAGCCTGTATTAACATTTACCTTTCTGATTACATCATTGTCTGCATCTGCTATATAAACATTTCCAAGTGAGTCAATTGCGAGTCCGCTGGGGCTTGTTAACTGCGCCCCTGTTGCTGCAGATCCATCACCACTATATCCGGCAGATCCATCTCCCGCAAATCCATAAATAACATTTGAAGGATCTATAAAACGAACAACATTGTTGGTTTGGTCAGCAACATACAATAGTCCGTTTGCATAAGCCAGGCCTGTTACAGAGCCGAACTTAGCTGACAGTGCAGGCCCGTTATCACCTGAATAGCCAGAGGTTCCATTACCGGCAATAGTAGAAATGTTACCGGTAGCAGCATTTACAAACCTGATGCGATAGTTTAGTTGATCGGATATGTAAATGTTGTTATTCTCATCAATAGCTATGCTGCTTGGATAATATAATTGTGCAAATTTTGCATTTCCGTTATCGCCAGAAAAACCAGCAACACCATTACCCGCAATTGTATAAATATTTCCTGTTGCAGCTTCTACTTGTCTTATTACACTATTACCCTGATCTGCAATAAACAGGTTACCATTATTGTCAAAAGCAATAGAAGTTGGATTTTTTAAAGATGCAATTATTGCTAATCCACTATCACCGCTGAATGCAGCACTACCATTACCGGCAAATGTTGATATTTTTCCGGTTGTTTTGTCAACCTTACGAATGCGGTGGTTGCTAAAATCAGCAATGTAAATATTGCCCATATCATCAATTGCAACCCCACCCGGATTTTTCAATTGTGCAACAGTAGCTGAACCTCCATCGCCAGAGAAATTATTATTACCCCCAATACTGGAAATATTTCCAGTGGCCTTATTAATTCTTCTTATGCGGTTACTTCCATCAGCTAAGAATAGATTACCTGTTGCATCTATACTTAGTGAATTGCTTATACCACCAATAGCACCAAATGATAACATTGCATTTAGCGCAGCAGCACCATCTCCTGAAAAACCTCTGACACCAGTTCCGGCAAAGGTTGAAATTTTATTGTCGGCCAAATTGATTTTTCTGATCCGGTTATTGGCATCACTTATATAAATGGCAGTTGGTGTTGAAGCATCAAGAACTACATTGTTAGGAGTCTTTATTGCGGCAGCTGTGGCCAACCCGCCATCTCCACCAAAGGTGGTGTTGCCATTGCCTGCAATTGTAGAAATATAGCTATTTGAAGCTGCAATTTTTCTTATCCTGCTGTTTGACCTGTCAGCAAAATAAATATTACCTGCCCCATCTACAGCTATTCCGGCAGGACTATTAATTTTAGCAGCAGTTGCCAATGCCCCATCACCTGAAAAGCCTGCTGTACCCGTACCAGCAATAGTAGAAATATTTCCTGATGCCGCAGTTACTTTACGGATACGTTGGTTTCCTTTATCGCTAATAAATAAATCACCAGCAGCGTTAATTGCAATACCGCCAGGGCTTGTTAATTGTGCCGTTAAAGCCGTAGCTCCATCACCTGAAAACCCTGCTGTGACTGTACCTGCAACTGTTGTAATTATGTTGGTGCTTAACTTAATTTTCCTGATACAATTGTTTGCCTGATCAGAAATATACAAGTTAGCATAAGTAGCATCTAATGCCAACCCTGCGGGGTTGTTAAGTAAAGCAGCAGTAGCAATGCTACCATCGCCACTATATCCTGCAACTGAAGACCCTGCAATAGTAGTTACTATACTTGTAGAAACTTTCAATTTGCGAATAGCATTTCCATTTATAAAATATATATTTCCCGAAGCGTCATTAACTACTCCGGTTGGTAAAATATGAAAAGTAGTTGCGTTTAAACCATCACCACCATAACCTGAACTGGCTGCGTAGTTACCTGCTACTGTAGATACTAATTGTGCGTTTAATTGTAAACTTATTACAAAACACAAAACCAATAAGGAGCTGAATTTTATAAAAGTTTTGAATAGATTTTGTTTCATCTTTTTAATTTTAAGTATGATAAAAAAATGAAGAAGCTGTGATTAAGAGCATTCATTTTTTGAAAATAGGAATTTCTTTATTATTTTATTAAATAAGTAAGAAGGCTACCTTTTGGCAGCCTTCTTAACAGCAGTTAGAATGATCTGTTTATTGAATAACAATTTTGCTTGTTTGATTTCTGTTGCCTACAGTTACTTTAACAATGTAAACACCAGGAGCCAATTTGCTTTCTGCAATTTGCTCATTAATAATACCATTGCTTATTGAAACTGAACGCTGACTGATAACCTGACCAAATAAGTTAGAAATTACTATAGTTCCTTTATCAGCTTTTTGCTTAGAATTAAAGTAGATTGTAAAGTTTCCTTTACTTGGGTTTGGAGCTACACTAAAATCAATCATTTTAGCAGGCGAAGATTTTGCAACACGTTTACAAGTAGGATTTGTACTGATTGCAAGTGTTTTAGCGGCACTTGAAGCACCACATCCAACAGCAATAACGGTAAGGTTTCCTGAAAGGAAAGAAGGATCAACACTAACATCTAATGAAGAAGTTCCTTGTCCGTTGGTAATTGACAAGCCAGCAGGTACACCCCATGAATATGTAACGCTACCTGAATTATTTAAAGCATCGTTAACAACATAATTTGGAGCATCAAAAGGACAAACTAATGTAGGACCTGTAATACTGGTTGGTACACCTACTTTAGCTACTGTTAATGATTTAGCTGCACTCTGACCACAATTTGTAACAGCCTTTACAGTAACATAACCTGCAACAGCAGTAGGATAATTAACTGTAATTGAAGTAGTTCCCTGACCTGTAGCAATAGATGCACCTGTAGGTACAGTCCACAAATATGAAGTTGCATTTGTAACAGGAGCTATAGAATAAGTTACACTACTATATCCACAAGTAACAGTTCCGCCTGTAATTGTACCCGGAGCAGCAGATATCTTTGTTAGAACATAACTCTTGACAGGACCATCACCACATACTGATGAACCTTTTACAGTAACACTACCTGAAACAAAACTATTGTCAAACAATACCTTAATGGTTCGTGTACCTTGACCATCGGCTATAGTTGCACCTGCTGGTACAGTCCATATATAAGATGTTGCGTTAAGTATTGCGCTTACAGAATAAGTAGCTGAATCACCTGTTCCGATAAATGAGCAAACAAATGCTGGACCTGTAACAGTACCTGCTAATGTTGGATTACCTTTCTTAACAGCTAAGGCACGTGCAGCACTGGTAGCACCACAATATGAACGATTTACTACTGTAAGGCTTCCACCTGTGAAAGTGTTACCATAAACAACCCATACACTATCCGTTCCCTGACCAGCAACAACAGTTGCACCTGCAGGAACACTCCACTCATATCTTAATACACCCAGATTGCTCTTTGCACTTACATAGTATTTAGCAGGGTCACCTGAACCAATAAATGCACAGGCTAAAGTAGGTCCTACAACTAATGAAGGTGTAGCAACTGTAGTGGGACAAGTAACCAATGTAGCCAACGCACCTGTTGAATCTATGAAGAAGAATGCGCTATCGTTGAAATTATAATTCTTTAGTGCAGGAGATCCTGTTACCGGTCTGAAATCGTAAGCAATAGAGTCATAGGGGTTGGTAAGAATATTTGTTGTTGCTACTAAAGAATCGTTCTTGTTTGCACCAAACCAGGTATATGGATCCCAAACTGTATTTGTTTCAATTACTCTTCCTATTCTGTTACCAGCAAGTAAATTATTTTTGAATACAAGGTTGCCTGGTGAATTATTTGGCGTAGATGATAAGTATGTACCATTAGCCAATGCTGTACAAGCAGCACCATCAACCAATATTCCTGTTGGGAAATCCATCATTATACTGTTCATAATTCTAAGGTGTGAATTTCTACGGATCCTCACACTTCTTCTAAATCCTGAAGCAACCACAGCAGTAGGGTCTCCTCTGTAAGGTCCGATATCAGTAATGTTACAGAATAGTGCAGAAGTAAATGGTTTTGCGTTTGTACCACTAGCATCGTTATCTGATTCATAACCTTCTGAAGTTGAAACCGCAGGGTTGTCGGATATTTGAGGGTCACGAAGACCAAGGCAAAACTGAACAGATCCATTAAAACCATTGTCAGTATCCCAATTGTCATCAAGATTGCGGTATGATACAAGGTATTTACAATTTACTGAACCGCCAAACCACTCAAAAGCATCATCGTTTGCATACGAAACCTGAATGTGACTAATAGTAGTTCCACGGCCAACAGCACCAAAAGTAAGACCATTGATCTCCTGATTTTGAGCAAAAATGTAACCGCCAAACTCTATACGCACATATTGCATAATTCCAGAATTATCATTATCGTCAGGAGTAGCACCACCACCATATTGTGTATTTGGACTTTGTGCAATACCTTCAATAAAGTTTTGTCCACCTGCACCATTATAATGTGCTTTTCCTAATAGAATAACTCCACCCCAATCACCCTTACCTCTCGAACCTAATGACTTTGCTGAAGTAAATATAATTGGTTTAGTAGAAAGGCCTTTTGCATTTATCTTAGCCCCTCTTGTAATGATTAGAGATGAGTTTGCAACATTAAAATCTCCTTTAATCAAACAGCCTGCATTGATTGTAAGGGTAGCATTGTTGGTTACATAAACCAACCCTTGCAATAAATACTTTTTAGTACCACTCAATGTGTAATTAGTGGTAATTGGAGTATTGATAACCGAATCTATCCCTGCGGAATATGGCGCATTTTGTGGATCCCAGTTAGTCCAACCTGTTGTCCACATAGCAGTGGGGGAAGGGGCAAAAGCACCACGGTAAGTTACGGGGGTAATAAAGGGCGTTTGTGCAGTCGCAATAGCGAAAACAAACAACGCAAACAGAGTGAAAATTTTTCTCATTATTTTGTGTTTTAGGGCGCTAAGGTAATAGTGTAAAAAGCCTTTAGCCGCTCATTTACTGTTATCAAAAGTTTACCAAATTGTTAAGTAAAACAGACAATGAAACCATTGTCTAATAAAGGTTTCAGACCGTAACAATTTGTTTACAATAAGATAACATTATTTATACAAACACTAATTAATAACATAAAAAAAGCCACCTGAAAGGCAGCTTAGTTTCAATTTTAATTAAAATATTTATGATTAGAATTTATAGGCAATGTTTATTGACAATACTCTTCCAAAGGTTGTTGTTTGTACAAGGTTATCGCTGTCCATATCCAGCTTTTTATTATTGTTTTCATCTTCAAAAAAATATTGCCTTTGGGCAAATAAGTCCTTTGCATTAGCACGTATTTCAAGGCGTTGTTTTATGAAAGATTTAGTTATTTGGAAGTCAACAACTGTTCGGCCATTTTCCCATACATCAGGAAAGTAATTGTTGCCACCATAAAATATGCGAGCCCCTGTACGATTGACAAAAGCAGACAATCCAAATCCATGTTTTTCATCATTATAGAGCAATCCACCGTTTATAACATAAGGAGATTGGCCCTGTAAGCTTCTTTCTACTTTTATTTCATCTGAATATGGAATAATTACTTTTGATTTGATGTAAGCATAGTTGGCCATTAATGTAAGATTGTTGAGAAATGCGCCTTTGCTCTTAAGCAAGGATCCGAATAAAATCCTTATTTCTGCCTCGGCACCAATGTTGGTCGCATCCGGACTGTTTTGATAAGAAATATTAGGGTTAACCGCATTTAACTGATAAACTGTCTCAATAGGAGTTTTGAACTTTTTATAAAACCCGGTAATTGAAAATACCTGCCCACGGCCCGGATATATCTCGTACCTAAGATCGTAATTATAAATCCTTGCTGCCTTCAATGTATCATTTCCACTCACAGTAAAGCCCGTTGAATAGTCGTAAAAAAGAAAAGGAGCTATTTCTCTAAACTCTGGCCTGTTTACAGTTTGCGAATAGCACAACCTAACATTCTGTTTATCGCTTATGGCTAAAACAACATTTGCCGAAGGTAAAAAAGTGTTTACTTTATTGTCGTAATTTAATGGAGTTACAAAATCACTTTTAATAGAATTTAATTTCATTACAAAATTCTCGAATCTGCCTCCATAAATCAACCGAAATATTTTAAAAAAGCGTTGATCTAGCATTGCATAATAAGCTAAAGTTTTAGTATTGCCATTGTATGTATCAAAAGGTGCTGATTTATCTACAACCCTAAACCCGCCCTTGCCCATATTGGCTATATCAAATAATGAATCAATCCCTTGATTGATAATTGAGTAATTAAAAGTGCGGCCTTGTGCAAAACCCAATCTTCGTGAATCAAATTCGCGATTACGCATTTGATAACTGAATCCTGCTTTCAATTCTGTAGTTACCGATTTGCCTAAGTTTATATTTTTTAGCACATCAAACTGACCCCCTTTGATAGTCTCTTGAGTAAAATTGGTTTTCATTGTACCAGCATCATTATCATTTGCACCATCACCTATCTGTGCTTTATAGGTATTATCATTTATGTCCAGAATGTACGTATCATTTCTTGAAGGATTAGTACGGGTAACATTTGTATAAAAACCACTCCAAATCATTTTGAGCTTTATAGTTGGTATGTAGTGCTGCCCTTCCAATTGGGATGAGTAAAACTTATTTCCGTTGAACACACGTGCATTTTGTTTTATCATAACCGAAGTGTTGTCAATTGGGTTAATGTCTCTTTCGCCAAACCTTTGTATTAGTCTATCATCTGAACTTATGTTGAAAATGTTTTTAAAGTTGAAAATATTGTTGTTGTTTATTTTGAATGAAAAATTTCCTAAAACACCTGCTAAAATCTTAGTGCTGTATATTGTGTTGGTGAAGTCTGCGGTTTTAATGCTGGGAAGATTGGGGTCTGTACCATCGTTTTCAAAAAGCTTTCTGTTTATATCAAAAAGACTGTTGGTTTTATTATATGTAACCGAGAGCAACATACCTGCAAAATCACGTCCCTGCTCATCCTGAAAGTTGCGACCCAGAGTATATTGCAAGCTTAAATTAGGACCGAAAGTGCTTTTTGTAAGTCCCCAGTTGTTAATAAACTTCTTTGCCAGGGCTTCCTGATCCGCAAATCTTGTTGGAAAATATTTAAACGGTGGTACTACACCGGGGAAATCTTTACCATCTTTTAGATAATTCCATGTACCACCCTTATAACCAATGCTGTTTTTAAAAGTTGTAAGCGAATTGTAGCCTGTACCGATCGAGATTGACTGAAAATTCTGATCCGGGATACTTTTGGTATTGACCATGATAATTCCTCCAGCAAATTCACCAGGCAAGTCAGGAGTAGCAGTTTTGGCAATGATAATATTGTCTAACAGATTGGCTGGAAAAATATCAAATGCGAAGGCTTTCCTGTCACTTTCTGAACTTGGGAGTGTAGCACCATTCAGCAAACTATTGTTGTAACGGTCGTTTAGGCCCCTTATTACCGCAAACTTATCATCCTGCAAACTTGCACCGCTAACTCTTTTAATAACATCACCGGCACTCTTATCTGGTGTCCGCCTGATAACCTCGGCAGAAATCCCATCACTTATACTACTACGATTTTTCTGCAAAGCCAACAATGCGCTTGCACTCTCCTTATTTATTTTCCTTCCTTTAACTGTAACGTTTGCTAATGTTGCTGAAACAGGATCCAACACTACATCATGGATAACTGTTTCGCCATTTTTCAAAACAATATCAACATCAGTTTTTGAACTGTAAGAAACATAGTTTGCAGTAATGGAGTAAGTACCTGCCGGTAAATTACTAAATGCAAAAACGCCGTTTAAGTCTGCTGTCAAACTCTTGTTTCCAGGCTCTAACTTTACTGTAGCATTTGCAAGTGCAGTACCTGTTTTGCTATCTAAAATCTTGCCCGTTATCCTTCCTTTTTGTGCACTTACATTTAAAATAACAAAGGAAAAGGCAAAAACAAGAACCATTGGTTTCATCAAATACATAGCAGTTTACAATTTGAACTGCAAAAGTGGTTTTTATAGTTAGGAGCCATGTTAACAAACAATTATCAAAAGATTATTTTTGTATGAAGCGTAAATGAATAAATTATTACTGGTTATAAAACTTAATATTGAACATTTGAAAGCTGGTTTTATATTTGAAGTGCCATGGAAATGAGTAAACAAAGAATTATCCCCAGAGATATTAGCTGGCTTAGCTTTAATGCAAGAGTATTACAAGAGGCCAATGACCCAAGTGTACCGCTAAAAGCAAGAATCAGATTTTTGGGGATTTTTAGCAACAATCTGGATGAGTTTTTTAGAGTAAGGGTAGCTACACTAAAAAGAATGACATTGTTTGGAAAGAAAAACATGCATCTGGAAACCAATCCTGCACAGATTCTAGAAGATATACAGACCATTGTACTTCAACAGCAAAATGAATTTCACCGTATTTGGGATGGCATACTTAAGGAAATGGAGGGTGAAGGCATTTTTCTAGTGAATGAACAACAACTAAACGAAGAACAACAACAGTATGTAAAAAAATATTTTGATGAACAGGTAAGGTCAAATGTTATTCCTCTGCTTATAGAAAGCATTCCACAGTTCCCTTACCTGCGAGAAAAATCTATTTATCTGGGCGTGGTGATGCGCAAGAAAGATGATGCCTACGACCATAAATATTCATTGATAGAAGTTCCTAAAAAAGCAGTGGGCAGATTCTTACTATTGCCCTCAAAAGAAGGCGAGCAATCCATTATACTTTTGGAAGACATTATTCGCTTTAACTTACCTTCTATCTTTTCTTACTTTGGCTACGACCATTTTGTATCGCATGTATTTAAAGTAACTAAAGATGCAGAAATGGATATAGACAATGACGTTGCTACATCGTTAATTCAAAAAATAGAAAAAGGAATAAAGAACAGAAGAAAGGCAAAACCTGTGCGATTTGTTTTTGACAAAGAAATGGATGCCGGACTATTGGAATACCTGATGCGTAGATTAAACCTATCAAGAAAAGACAACCTGATACCCGGTGGGCGTATCCATAATTTCAGGCATTTCATTGACTTTCCTGATGTATTTCATTCACAGGCTATTCGGCGTTCCCCTTTTACACACCCTGCTTTTGAAAACAAACTAAGAGTTACGGATGTTATTCTTGCTAATGATGTAATGCTTCATTTTCCATATCACAGTTTTGAGCCGGTCATAGATCTTTTACGCGAAGCTGCAATGGATCCACAGGTAACTGTAATAAAAATAACCGCTTACAGGCTGGCCGCCAATTCAAAGGTTATAAATGCATTGGTAAATGCAGCAAGAAATGGAAAAGATGTTTATGTAATGCTGGAACTGCGAGCAAGATTTGACGAGGAGGCCAACCTGACCTGGAAGACCAGACTGGAGGAGGAGGGCGTTAAAGTATTGATAGGCGTAGACAACATGAAGGTACATGCCAAAATTTGTATCATTAAAAAAAGAGTTGACAACAAAATTATACAGTATGGATTTGTAAGTACCGGCAACCTGAATGAGCAAACGGCCCGGATATATGGAGACCATTGCCTACTGACAAGCAACAAAGAAATAATGGCGGACATTAACCGTATTATGAACTATCTTGAAAATGCAAAAGCTGGAAATGAACCATTAAAGCTGTGCCGTACGCTTATGGTTTGCCCTACAAATATGCGTCAGGAAATAACAGCACTTATTAACAGAGAAATAAAAAATGCCAAAGCAAAAAAACCTGCATCTATAATTTTAAAATTAAACTCGCTAAGTGATACCGTACTAATTGAGAAATTATATGAAGCTGCTCAAAGTGGGGTGAAAGTCAAAATGATTGTGCGTGGTATTTTCTGTGCTATGATTGAAAATCATAAGTTCAAAAAACCTATGAAAGCTATCAGCATCATTGATGAATATCTTGAACACGCAAGGGTTATGATTTTTCATAATGGGGGAAAAGAGAAGATATTTATATCAAGTGCCGATTGGATGGTGCGCAACCTGGACCACCGTGTAGAAGCAGCGGTGCCAATAATAGATGCAACGATAGCCCAGGAAATCAAAGACATAATTTCTATTCAGTTAAAAGACAATGTAAAAGCCCGGCTATTAGATAACAGACTTACCAATAAATATGTGGAAGGAGAAGGAGAAAAGGTTCGTTCGCAAATAGAAATTTTTAATTATTTACAGGCAAAGATTCGTAAAAATAAACCTGATATAGAATGGGAACAGACAACTACTTTGCAACTAAGAGTTCCTTAATACTAGCCGTTTCCTGTTTTAGTAGTTCGCTATACCAATGACCAGATGATTTAATAATGCGCTTTTGCGTTTTATAATCAACATGTACCAATCCAAACCGCGGATGATAACCTTCTGCCCATTCAAAATTGTCGGTAAAACTCCATACAAAATAACCGTTAACATTTACTCCTTCCTGCTTAGCTTTATAAACCTGTTGTATATGCTTTTGCAAATAACTTATTCTTTCTGTATCATGTATCTCACCATTGCTTACTTCATCAGGAAAAGCTGCACCATTTTCCGTAACAATAATTTCTTTAAAGTTTTTGTATTGGCTAAACTGTTTTAGCATTTTATAAATTGCCGGAGGATGTATTTCCCAATCCATAACTGTAGTGGGGCAGTTTCGTTTATGCGCTTTAATAATTTTTGCAAATATGAATGGAGTAAATGGTGAGTAAGCTATAAGTTCACGTGTATAATTTTGAATGCCAATAAAATCGATATTGAATGCCAGCTTGCTTTCATCGCCATCCTTTATAAAAGGCTCCAAACGTTGTAAAAATTTTATTTGCTTTAGCGGATAACCCAATCCTGCCAATGGCTCTACAAACAACCTATTTAGTAAAGCATCCACTTTTACAGTTGCGTTTATGTCTAACATACGGTTTCGATAAGGCTCTGTAAGTGAACAGGAAAAAGTAGTTCCGACCTTTGCTGAAGAGAATAATGATTTGATTATTCTTCCACCTTCTGCCTGACAAAGTGCAGCATGATGAACAGCTGCTAAAAAGTTGTTCAAACCTTTACGACCCGGTGCATGAACACCAAGAAAGTATCCTGCCCCTGTAAAAACCATTGGCTCATTTAAAACCATCCAATGCTTAACACGGTCACCAAAATGTTTTATGCATACCTGAACATAATTTGTAAACCAATGGATTATTTCACGATTTGTCCATCCTCCACGTTTTTCTAATTCATGAGGCAAATCCCAATGGTATAAAGTAACCCATGGTTCAATGCCTACATCAAGACAAAAATCTATTACCTTGTTATAAAACTCAATGCCCTTGGGGTTTATAGCACCCGTTCCATTTGGTATTATTCTACTCCATGAAATTGAAAACCTAAAATTTGGGATATTCATCTGCGCCATCAACGCAATATCCTGTGCGTAACGATTATAAAAATCAGTAGCAACATCAGCATGATGTCCATCTTTTATTTTGCCGGAAGTTGCTGTAAATGTGTCCCAAATAGATTTTCCTTTCCCATCAACAAAGCTTGCCCCTTCCGTTTGATAAGCTGCTGATGATACACCCCATTTAAAATCCTGGTCAAACACTTCATTTGTGATTATCACTATATCGTTTCTTAAAAATGAGCTACTATTTTTTTCAACATCACTTTTCTCAACTTTTTACTTGTATCAGTCCGCAAACCAGCTATTAACGATTCACTCTGTATATTAGTTTCAAGCTGCATCAAAATTTTATTAATAACCTCTTCAGTTATGTCAGGGTAATTCACCTCTACCCTTTCATCACTATCTAACCATTCTTTTATTCTTGTCAAATGTTTTCTTTTCAAACTTTTTATTACAGGTACGCCCATTTCTTTCAAGGCAGCAGCATTACACTGTTGTTCATACTGCCCTTTCATTGGTATCACCATCAGCTTCTTCTTCATAAACAAAGCTTCGGCAGGAGTTTCAAAACCTGCACCACATAACACACCTTTTGCCGAAGCCATACTACTGATAAATGCCTGGTTGGTAATGGGCTGGATAATGATATTTTTATCGCGAATTACTTTTTTGTTGTGCTTAGAAAACACTTGCCACCTGATATCCTTACATTCTTTTAAGACCTTTATGATACGTTTATCATCATATGCAGGTAAATAGACTGTATAGTGTCCGCAATCACTTACAATATGTTCCCTAACCTGACTTCTAATAACAGGGGTAAAAATGTTTTCAGCATAAGACTGAAAATGAAACCCATACGCTGAATCTACAGGAGCATATTTTTTTAAAATTGCTTTACCGATAGGATCCACTTTTTTTGCCTGCGGTGCATTCTTATTTAATACTGCAGCCTGATGACTTAAGGAAATGCATTTTTTATTTTTTTGATAGCAAGCCCATGCAGAAACAGGCTCAAAGTCATTGATAACCAAATCATAGATTTGTACAGGCAGGCTACTAATTTCAAGAAATAATACATTGATACTATTTCTTTTAAAGGTTTCTAATAAATCAACTCCACCGTTCTTTCCAAAAATAAAACCCAGTCCACTATAGCGGTATTTAATATCGTAAGGCAAATCAACATCGGCCTGCATTCCGCTAATTAGAATATCAACATCATGATTCTTCTTTAGTATAGGAATGATATCCCTCGCTCTGCTTATATGCCCATTGCCAGTTCCTTGTATAGCGTACAGTGTCTTCATATTAGGCCATTAGATTAAAATCCTGTAATAGTTGACTAAATAATTGATTGTTGTTCATATCACCAATATCAACCTCTTCATCGTCTGTAGTTGATATAAAGTCTGATTCGTTGTATTTATACAAAGTCCACTCGCCATTGTAATACTCAAGAGCTGTTAAGTTTTCAACCCAATCGCCTGAATTCAGGTATTCTATAGTTCCTTCGTGATTTATGATTGTCTTTATTTCAGGTTGATGAATGTGCCCACAAACTACATAATCAAACTTGTTGCTAATAGCAATATCTGCAGCGGTTTGCTCAAAATTGTTTATAAATTTCACAGCAGATTTTACGCTGTTTTTTATTTTCTTAGAAAGAGAGATTTTCCCTTTGTGAAATATTTTTTCTGAAATAAAATTGAAAAACCGATTAATAAGGATAAGTATATCATATCCTACTGCACCCAACTTAGCAAGCCACTTACTGTGTTGCATAGTAACATCAAATACATCGCCGTGAAAGAACCAGGCTTTTATACCATTTTCCAAATCAAGCACAATTTTGTTCTCAATACGAAAAGAGCCGAGTTTCATTCCTGCAAATTTGCGCAGCATTTCATCATGGTTGCCCGGGATATAACAAGTCTTTACCCCTTTGCTAATACTACCCATCAGGTAGCGAACAATCTTCATGTGGCTTTTGGGCCAATAATTTTTACTAAACTGCCAGATATCAATGATATCACCATTCAGTATTATTGTTTTGGGTTTTATACTCTTCAGATATTTTAATAACTCCTTAGCATGACAGCCGTAAGTACCTAAATGAACATCAGATATAACTACAATGTCAACACGTCTTTTTTTCATGATAAATCTGTAGTTCTAAAAGGAGACTCATAGCTTTTAAAAAACTGTAGTAAAAAGATAGAAAGCAGGTTTGCAATCGCAGTATCGGCTTTTGTTATCAAATTATTAACATGCTTGCCATTTAATTTGGCATTAGGCAAATAGAAAGGTCTTAAATCAACAATCCGATGGGTATTTTCTGAAAGCACCATAGCTTGTAATTTGAGTGTAAATTATGGGAGTAGTATAAACTTATTATTAAGCCAGTATTATCAATTTATTAAGTGCTAAAATCGTTTTAGGCAATTATGCAATGCCATTAGCTTAAGATACTCTAAGGCGTAAAATGTGAAAAAAGCTGCTATGAAAAGCTACAGTTGAAGGGAGTAACACAACCGGAGTTGAAAAAAAGACAACTGCCCGGATCCCCTAAAAAACTTAAGTTAATAACCTTGGTTTATCAAATAGTAATTGTAATTGTTCTTTTTCATTTACCTCATAAAACCTGTTGAGTTTTTGTTTATTTGCATAAATGTAATTATCAATTTTAATTTTTTTTGGTTTGTTGTTTTATAATGCATCAGTGCATTAACACTTCCTTTTATATTTATCCTTTGAAAACAAAACAGGGTACAACTTTTATTGATTTATTATGTATTTAAGAAGATCATTATATGCGGATGGTTCAATTCGAATACTTCCAGCAAATGGATGATCCAGACTTATTATCAGAAAAAAAACTAAGCCTATGAACGCTCCGGACAAACAAATTACGAATGAATCATAACTCTTATTTTCAATATTAATTAAGGCAGAGAGTAATGAAGTTATAAGCCAACCGGCGAATAGAGCAAAATACATGTCATATGGAATTTCAGTATCCCCATCGGATTCTCTTAAATTTCTCTCTATTGAAAGTTCGTTCATACCTTGCATCAGCATATTTGCTTTATAACGTGTATCTTGATCGGAAGGCTTCAATTGCTCTACTATTTCAAACACCTTAATAAATGATTTTTGCGTCAATTCGCTTTTTTGATTAAGGGTCATTTTAGGAAATTCATCCTCTACAACCATTTTCACATAATTTAAGTATTCAAGCTTTAATTTGGGTACCATAGCAGAATCAGGATATGAATTTATTTGACGATAAAGATTCAATGCATGACTACCTTCATTTGTGACATCTCTTTGTGCATCGTTAAATGAACTTAAAGATTCAGAAATAACAAACGCAAGAAGCAAGGCATAAAAGCCACTAACAACCACAAAATGTGAAACACTAACATCGATGAAACCTTTGGGAATATTTATTTTTCTATAGAACTTTATAACAAGATGCTTTATAACCAGATTTGACCCCGAAAAAAATATAATCAATATGCAAAAAAAAAGTGATGAAGGAATATTCAACAGACTTCGAGTTAAATCCATATTATTTTAATTGTTAAGTCCTTTGTAATTGTTTATTCTTTTTCCATTCTGGAGCAGAGAATCAAATCACTGATTCGTATATAAAGAGTTGAAGTATCTTTTTAAACCGGATGAATGAAAACAAAATCATTTCATCGATAATTGTATCCCTTCCAACTTAGTTGAGTTCAAATAGGGTATGATTACACTACAAAATCCAAGCATACTTGCAGAAATTGCTAATACCGATTTTTGGATATTAATTCGTTCGGCTTTATTGGTGATATCTTCAATTTTTCCCATAAAATTAATTTAGCAAAATGATGAATACTCTATAACACAATTGGTTAAGGCAAAAAATAATTTCTATCTGCTGGCGCCTCATGAAGTGTAAATCTCTTTTGATACTCCGGATCATAAATATCAATAATTTTGTAAGTTCCTGAAGTTAACCAGCCTTTGCCTACATCATCAATAACCCAATTGCCTTTAGCATCTATATTTTTATAAATTGTTTCGGTTTGAATAAATACTCTTCCCCAAAATAACCATTTCCCATTTACATTATGTACATAATACACACGTACCGGATCTAATTGAAACATACGTGCTGATGGCTTATCCTTGAATTTAAAAATTTTATCCTTTACTGCATCTAACGTAATAGCTTTTTTCAAATGCTTTTGAAGATCTAAAATTTTTGAAGGAAACCCTTGCTCTGTAGTTAACTGAAGGGTATCATTGATTTCTACTAAACTTCCCATGATGATATTTTTTTAAATAGTTAATTAAACATTTTTTCTAAGCCAGCAAATTCGTTTTCATAAAATTATGTAAGAGCGATTTTTTTTATTAAATAAAGGGTGCCGGGTTATCCAAACTTCAGTGCTTCCCTTCCCTTCAATTCTAATTCAACTAATAGCTTGTTTCTTCCCACATTTTTTTCATAAATGCCAAACCATTTTTTGCCAACCCATCTTCCGAAGAAAACATTTTGCGCCATATATGCATAGAGGATACCATATCTGGAATAGCTTGTCCAAAAGCCTCTATGGTTAGCATGCCTTTGTAGTCTATTTCTTTTAAAGTTTTGAACGTAGTATTCCAATTCACTCCGCCAACACCTGGTGTTGATCGGTCGTTTTCGGCAATATGAAAATGAACGCATAGGGGAGCTACTTTTTTAATAGCACTTATAATATCCTTCTCTTCAATATTTGCATGGAAGGTATCATACATCAGTTTTAAATTAGGATGATTTATTTCTTCGACAAATCGAACTAAATCATCAGTACAGGTAAGAATATAACATTCAAACCTGTTCAAATATTCTAAGGCCAATGTAACATCGGCACCGGAAGCATAGTCGGCAACCTGTACTAATACCTCGACACAATAACGGAGTTCATCTGCGCTTGGTCCGTTGGCTGAAGCTTGCCCAATTGCAGAGTGTAAAGGACCACACAATAATTTACTTCCAATTGCATTCGCTACATCAACTGCTCGTTTTAAATTATCTAAGGCCAATTTTCTTACCTTGGCATCTAACGAAATAGGATTTGAATCTGGAGTATTTATAGCTACCGTAGTTCTTTCCAAACCGATTTCATTTAATTTATTGCCAAGCTTTTTAAAATGATTAAGATCGTGATTAAAGATGGCTAATTCCACTGCATCATAGCCCCATTTTCTAATATTCTCAAGCAGAGGATAATGCTTTTCGTTGATGTCGGTTGCCCATAGCAACATATTAATTCCGTATTTCATGTCGTTATTAATGGTGAGCCTTTTTGCCAAGAGCTAAAGGAAGTGATTCTAATAAATTAATATCCCTTCTTGGTTGAAACTGCAAACGCATGTATGCATTTTCTGGCCATTCAGGAATTCTCAAATCAGGATAATTACGTGTAAGGGTTTCAAAAAATACAGTTGCTAACATTCTAATCTGCGGTCTGCCAGTACACTGATGAGGCCCCCAACCAAAGGTTAAGTCACCATTAGATTCACCAGCTCTTCGAATATCAAACACCCTTGCATTTTCAAAATGTTTTGGATCTCGTTGTGCACTCGCTAAATTAATCAAGCAAAATTGTCCTTGCTTAATTGTTTGTCCGCATACTTCAACATCTTCTTCTGCCACACGCAAATTAACGGGTGCATAAGCATGAAAGCGTAAAATTTCTTCAACTGCAGCAGGTATTAATGAGGGGTCGTTTACCAAATCTTTATACATATTATTTTCAATCAGTAAATGAATCCCATCTGCTAATAATGCAATACTACTTTCATGAAAACCACCCATCATGTGATTTATGATTACATGAATGAGTTGATCATGTGTTGCTTTCTCTTTGCTTGCAGCCTGAAACTGAAGGAGTCGACCGATAAAATCATCACTGGGTTCATTCATTTTCTTCTCCAGCAAATCAGAGAAATATTTTTCTAAATTATTAGCCGCATGTATCGATCGAGCGATGGATTCATCTGAATAAAAATCCCAATCACTAATTTGTCGAAACATAAGCAGCAAACCATTATACATCCATTCTCTCATTTTATCGGAATCTTCAAACGGAACGCCCAATACCGACATGGTAGAATAACAAGGCAATGGCATACATAATTCCTGAATGGCTTCAATATAGTTTTTGCCTTCAATTTTTTCAAATTGTATATCCATTAATTCCTGAAATCGATCACGCATAGATTTTGGTTTCGATTCAGGCCCATCAAATTTTCGATAAGGCACTGCGGCTTCATGCATCCAACGCAGCATATCCCATTCTGGCGGGTCGTTAAATCTTAACAGTCCATCAGAAATGCTCTCTAAAGTGGTCCCTGCAATTTTCTCTCTTATAATATGTCCTTTCTCACGATATCCTTTTCGTACACTAAAGCGTTTTATATCTGGGCCAATAGCTAACACTTCATCTCGGCCATTTACAAACCACATATTAGCCTCTTCATTCCAACTTAAAGGACTTTCGTCAAGGGCTTTATCATATCCATGATATGGATTATTTTCTATATGCATTGTTTGATTTTTTATGTTTAAATATTAGGGTAAAAAAAGTTTTTTCTCTTAGCATATTATGTATTTATTTTTAACTAAATATTTTTGCCAAATTGGCTAAACCATTTTCAAAAAAACGGATAGTACATTTTCTGTATAAAAATAATTTGCAGACTAAATGACTATAGATTGCGAATTCCTATCGATATCTAGGACTTGCAATTTTGCTTTAAAACTTTTCATTCTTTCACACCATACGCCGGCACAACATGTGTAGGTCATCCAATATATTTCTGTATCTAACGAAATTAATTCCTCTGTTGTGGTGGGCTGTCCTTCAAAGTATTGAATTCTTCGGATGGCTTTTGTTGAGTTTTGATTATCGTCGATAGTTGTATTTAAAATTTCTGGATGTCATTTTTAAAATGTATAGAATCCACCTATTAAATTCCATACATCTTTAGACGGAGCATTAATAACAATACTCTTGATAATATTCCATTGTTTGAAGGGTTGACTTAGCACAGGATAGATTTAATTGATAAAATTTAGTTGACGTATTACTTGGTATTATGAATTAAACATTTTTACTAATCCTGCAAATCCATTTTCATAAAATTGTGTCAGTGCATCCTCTGTAAATAAAAAGTGCCCAGTCCATTGCACCATAGAACGTTTACCAATTTCAACTTCTACTACTCTAATTTCGGCATGATATTCTTTTATCATTTCACCCCAAGCCCCAGCATGCCATTTATACTTATAATAAAAATTTTCATTATCCAAAAATACCAACTCTTCAGTTGTTGTTGGTTGGCCAGGGAAAGTCAATATTCGTCTAATCTGAGATGATGAGGTTTGATTTTTTCCAATTTCAGTTTTTTTAATATCTGGATGCCATAAGTGAAGTGTATAAAACCCACCAACCATATCCCAAACTTTTTCGGCAGATGCATTCAATTGTATTGTTCTTACAACTTTCCAGCGTTTATTTTTCTTGGTTGCCATAATTATGAAATTAAAGATGAAAATTTAGTATTTAATAAGTCTAAAGCTAGGTCCGTAATTTCCTTCCTTTCCTGGAATAGTAATTTTCATTAAAGGAATAGCAAACTTTTCCAAGTTAAACATCATATCAATAGCTCGCCACAGCGCTGCTTGTCCGCCCTCGCCCCAAGCGCTTTCCAGCGTATAAATCATTTTAGAATAGGTGATGTCAAATTGATTGGTCAATTCCCAAACCTCATCACTTACATGTTCTTTTTTGTATCCACCTTCAGGCACTACGGCCATAGGCCATACATCTGGAAATGGTAATTCGTCTTTGAAAGAGAAAACTTTCGTCTCCGGGTCTTGTTCAATTTTTTTTCGTTTACGAACTTCCCAAAAACGATAGAAGTGTGATAACTCATCAATCTTTGCATTCTCCATAGTTTCCTCTATGGCACCTTCACCTTGTTCCATAATCCAATCTATAGCGCTATCCAACTTTACCAAATCATCTACCACAAACCAAGATAAGGGGCCGCTAATTTGACAATCGGGTGCCATGGTTGGTTTTAAACTTTTAAACTCCTTTCTGATAGCCGTATATAATGCACCTATTGTACTGGAATGATCGCTATGAGTGTCTTTGTATTTACTTTCAAAATGATCGAACATAATTTCGCCTTGTGGCAATTCTATTTCTAAAAAATCATCTAAAGCATCATCTGTTAGTCCTGAAAGTTTAAGCGTTAATTCAGGATGCACACCACCTGGTAATTTAGTAGGGTAATGTAACCCATTGTCTGTCGTATCGTAAAGCACAGGTTTTCCGCCAATGGATGCCAAAATATTGCAAGCAAGAGCCAAATGCAGCATTTCTTCTTGCACTACATTTCGAATAGATTTTGCACAAGGATTTAGATTATCTTTTATTGACCATAGTGCTGCAAGGTAAACCGGGATAGTTCCGAACTCTAAGTTGACCGCTTGTTGTAATGTATTGCATAACATTTGTAAGCGCTTCTCATCATCCAATTTCTCAATTAAATTATGCGACAGTAAATCAACTTGCTCCGATATTGATTTCTCTTTTTTCTTATTGGCATCATTTACCTGCGTTTTGTAACTTTTTAAATCGGTATTTTTTAAATCGCTCATACTTCTTATTTGTTTGTTTGTTCTTGAATTAATTTTTCAGAAAGACGTATAGATAAAGCCGTTAAGGTAAGTGTTGGGTTTACTGCACTGCCTGTTGGAAAAACTCCGTTGGAGCAGAGGTATAAGTTATTAATTCCATGCACTTTTAAGTGGGCATCTGTTACACTGTTTTCAGGAGCCGTACCCATGCGACAAGTACCGGTGGTATGATGCGCACCCGGATCATCTACCCTTGCATCTCCCTCCTCAATAGTATAGCCCATGGTCAGAATTACCTTTTTCATTACTTCTAAATTTTCTAAGGCATTTTTACCTTCTTGATCGGTACGATTAAAATTAATTTTCGTTAATGGTAAACCGAAACGATCGGTGCCTTCGGCTATTTCCAATCGATTTTCAAATTTGCCTTTTTCTTCCATAAAGGCCTGCAACTCCATTGTCATTGGTCCAGACATAATTTCATCAATTTCTTCCGGCGATTTTCCGGCAATCATTAAAGAAGCAATATCCTGATTAGGTTGCGTACGATCTTTAAACAAAAATATTTTTCCAATTTTTTGCCGTTCGGGTGTATCATAACTTCTGGACATTAGGGTAGGAAAATCGTATTCCTGAAACCAACGTTCTGGGTTGCTTGGCGTGGTGCCTCTTACTTTAAGCATCGAATGTGAAATAATAAATCGACCGCATAAATCAGCATCATTTCCAACACCATTTTTCCAATATTTATTTTTAGAAATCATGAGCAACTTAGGTGTTTCATAGGAGCCCGAACAAATAATAAACTGATCGGCCTTCTCGGTCATTACTTCTCCCGTTTCATTATTTAAATACTCGATAGATTCAATTTGATCTTTGGCTTTGCAATTTATTTGTCGTACCGGGCTATTCGATCGTAGTTCAAAGTTTTTATACTTTTTACTCTCTATCATTTCGGTTAAAATATTAACAGCCGAAAAGCGAGAGCCAAATGGGCAGTATTTGCAGGTTCCGGTAGTAAAACATTTTCGATAGCGAGCCAAGGGCATTTTACCTGGTTTAATGCCCACCTTTTCAAAAGCTTCCAGCATAACACCATCGGCGGCGGTCCATTCAAATGGAGGCATTGGATATGGTTTACTACGTGGCGACCATTTTTCGGTTTCGTCGCCACATACCGATAAATATTCTTCAGCACGTTGGTAATAAGTTTCAATATCATCATAGGTAATGGGCCAATCGGCACCTTCACCTGTATTGGTATATAATTTAAAATCTTCTGGCTTGAAGCGCATCGACCAAGCGCCCCAATGCATGGTAGATCCTCCAACTGCTTTTACTCTTGCTCCAGCTGATATCCAATTAATATCACCCACCGATTTTGCTTCCCAACTGGTATCGTAGGTAAAATCGTAGGGTGTTCGATTAATGGTAATATAATCCCACCACGATCGTCTATCTTTTGCAGGAATATAAGGCCCTGCTTCTAACATCAAGATAGACGTTTGCGGATTATGTTCTAATAAATTTTTTGCTATGGTAATGCCAGCTACACCAGAACCGACAATGATGTAATCATATTTTTTCATGATCTATTAAATACTTTTGCTTTATGGTTTGGGTTTATAGGTTCGAACTAAATCTTGGCGGCTATACCGAGAGCCTTTTACATAACCATGATAATTTTTTCCTCCAAAATGCTTGAAGCCACTAGCCATTACTTGCATGTAAATAAATTCATTGATTACATAGGTCTTCATATGCTCTAGCCGAGTAGAAGGTGGTCCTGCCGACGGTTTGTAGGTTAAAAATAATTTGCGGTAGGTATCTGAATCGTTCCCATTCAAATCCAACAATTCATGAAGTACATAACAGGCATTAATGTATTCACCCGTGTAGGAAGGAGCCACATTGGATTTGGCCGCAATCATTTCTAACCATGAACTTTTCAAATTAGAAGAACCATATTCGAGATTTTGCCATACCACACCGATATGTTCAAACAACTCCCATAGTAAATCTTTTTGAGAAGAAGTAAGCAATTGATTTTCGCTTTGTATTAATCCACCTTGTTTAATTACTTCGTTGCAAATATTTCCGGTAATTAATGGGCTCATACCTTTTATTTTTTATTATTTGAACAATAATCTTTCTTGGGTTTTTCTATAATCGTCTCCATAATAGTCATTTGTCCATGAGTCATCAGGAGATAAATATGGATCATCCATTTTCTCATCTTCTTTCTTTTCTTCGGTAGTAACCTTTAACTTTTTTTCCAAAATTTGGGCATATTGATTGGCAATATCACGGAAATAAAAATGATTCCATATTCTCATAAACTCTGTGAAATAAATATCTGCCACCATGGTATTTCCTCTAATGAGAATCATGTTTTCATCATTATTAACCGTTGATGCGTTACTAAAATTTGCTGAACCAGAAATGACCAAAGGATCATCACTTAATGGATCAACAAACAAATATTTTGTATGCAAATATTTTACCATTGCATTTAGCCCTGATAATTTTTCGCTAAGCCAACGATGGAATTCTGAATCACCAATGGCATCTTGTGCTATAATTTCGCCAATGGCTATATTATTATTATTCACTTTGGTATAATTCAAATAAGCCTCATAAGCCTTGCTAGGTCCTTTTTCAGGCTTCTTTGGATTAGGTGCGGGTGGCTTCTTTTCGAATAATACATAACGTGTATTATTTTTATTTTTAGTCATCACATCAGCAAAATAATCATTGACGCCAAAAGCTGCCGTAAAGCCAACTAAAAGCTTTGAATTATCTATTATATTCGAATACCATTGCAAAGCATCATCTGAAGAACGGGGACTAAAAATTGGTTGCACACCATCTTTAAATTCATCGGTTGGGGTTGGTGTTTTTTCTACTGTCCATGGTCGCAATTCTTTAACAGGTGTATCCTTTGATAGCATCGTCCAATATTCTAAATACATGGCTGCTATTTTTTTATCTCTAATGATATGAACCACATTTGACTGTCCATAAATACCGCCATCAGTAAAATTGGTTGATCCCATTAATACTTCAATAGGCACACCATCCTTCAATAAAATGATATACTTATTGTGCGATATGTAAGCAGGGTCTGATGTTCTTGGTATCATTAATTTTCTAATCCCTGCTTTTTTTATCGCTTCATCACTTGCCTTTTTAGGTCCAGTTTTATTTTCACGTGCATCATACACAATTTTAACATCAGCACCCGAGGCTGCAGATTGTTTAAATGCATTTAAAACATCCGCATTGCTAAATTCATATGCAGCAGTGCGAATTGCATATTTACTTCCCTTGGCTTTTCCAATGAATGCAAGAATAGCTTCCATTAATCCACGAGACAACCATTTATATGCTTCAGGGCCTGCTACTTCAGGGGTCTTGTTACCAAACTTTCTAGCGTAGGCTTGACTACCGGCAGCACCTCTATTAAAGTAAATGGCAAATTCCTGGTTGTCTTCATTTTCAGTTGTAATAGCAACCTCTACCTCTGTTCCATAAATAAGATTTTTGGGACTACCGTAAACTGGAACTACTTTATAAACGTAGCTATTATTTGGGAAAGCGGTATAATCGCCCCAAATAAAACTTTGTACTGGAGCAGTTTGAGTAGATACCAAACTACCAGGGGTTGGTGTTGGATCTAATTCTTTAAATGTTTTAAATCCGTTTAACCAATACTGTTCCTTTTGTGTTTTATCGGTTCGATGTATTGCAAAACCCAGCAGCCCTTTTCGAGCGCCTTCATTTGCATCCATCGATAATAATACAACATAAGTACCAGCTACAGCATTAACCGAAATGGCTTTTTTACCGGATTGTTTAACTCTTTTTCTCATAAATAAGTCTCATTTTAACTTTTTATAAATAAATTACAGTGCGTATTCTTGTATTCTTTTATCCCAAATTTTGCAGTTGAATAAGATTCAACTATTTGGCATAATCGCATAAATTTTCTATTGTAAAGAAGTTGAAAATTATGTTTCTTAATCAATTTAAAACATGCTTCATTTTTTGCAGCCACCTACTAAAAATTGGTGCTGTATTTGTCAGATTATATAAAATAGTTCAAATGCAAAATTTTGGTTTAAAATAAATTAATACCAATAAAAAAAATAAAACCCATTATATAAGTCATTAGGAACTTGAATCAATTCTCTAATTGTTTATTGAAAAAATAAACAAAAGATATTTGAAGCTGAAATCATTTACGTTTTTAAAATTTATATAATATTAAACACCTCTTTTATTTGAAATCATGACGAATTCCTGAAAAAAGCTGACTTGAGTGAAAATTCGCCATTGGTTATTTGATTTTGTTTCAAAAAGGCCTGAAATAATTGGCATAAAAATTTAAATAAATAATTTACTGCTAACGATTTTAATTTTATGATTTATAGAGTTACCCTGACTTGTTATCTAAGAAAGTATATAACTGTTGAGCTTATAAATTTATCTAATAAATATTTGATTTTCCAAGTGACATTAACCTATCGTCCAACTAACGTCCATTATTAAATTGTACAATACTTGTACAATAAAGGTTTTATTATCTGGTAAATATTATTTTTTACATTTTCATTTTGTAATGCCTCGTGCCTTAATTTTCTGAAATCCCTGTTCGGATAACTGTCATTTTTGGGTGGATGCAAATGTTGATGCAGATAAACAAACAACCCCCGGTTGCCTATAACCTTAATGGCTCCGTAATCATGCAAATGATGAAATAAAGTGAGAAACGGTAATAAATGTTTTGACAGCAACTCAATTTTGAAATCTATTTTCTTCTCGTCAAAAAGAAAATAAACCGGTTTTTTACATTTAATTCCCTTGAACGTTTTTATCAGGTCATCTATGAATAAATCTAACTGCCTGTTGCCCTGCCATACCAATTTGACCGGTTTTGAAAGTTTTATGCTATTCAAGTTATTTTTTTCTTTTTCTTCAAGGTCAAACGCTTTTGTTCTATCAAAATTTAACAACTTTTCCAAAACCGAAAAGTTCCAGGAATAACTTGCATAAATTTTCCTGATTGTTAGCATAAAAAAGTTATAATACTCTGAAAGCCCAAACCCTGAAAGTTGATAGGTATCTCTGATTAAATTAACAGCTAACTCCGCAATCTTCTGCTCTGCTCTGGCTTTTTGTTTACCTGGTTTCATACTATGAAGTGGCATATAAATTGTCGCAACAAAATCCCTGATTGCAAAAGTTAACTGTGAAATAATTTCAATTTTGTTCTTGCTATTTGCTACACAGTATAAGTCATTTATTGAAAATTCAATCTCGCGGTAGATACAAAGATTATTAAGAACTGAAATTATTTCTGCATGTTGAGGAGGTGAGTAATATTTCACTAAAAAAAATTCAAAGGTCATAGCAGAGAATTAAGTTTTGGTAAATGGTTACGCTTTTACAGAAAAGAGCAGTTTTAAGGATATGACACAAAGTATTTTGTAAATATAGCTTTTTTAATAATCCTGATTATTGGGTTTTTTATTTTCCAATATTATCCAAATCGATTTTTCCTAGCGGGGAAGTTTCATTAAGTTAAGCAAAAAGTAAAAAAAAGAGATTCTTGTAGAAACAAGAATCCCGTTCATAAGAAAATGAATAAAATAAACTATTGCCGTATCCCATTATAAAAGCAAAGAAATAATTTGATTATTATTACAATGTAAACGCAAAATCATCTTTGTGTTAACCAGTTGACTACAATCTAATACCTACAGAAAAATACAAAACTCTGTTTTTTCCATTATCATTTGCATTGTTATCTGTGCCCGGCACCAATTTTACAAAACCCAAATCGTAATTAACAGATAGACTTAACCTGCTAAATTCAACACCTGCCAACCCATTTAGTCCA
>JANPGE010000195.1:0-10966 GCA_031423805.1 Segetibacter sp.
AAGTTAATCACCACCAGCAACAATGGTTGTATGGATAGTTTAACCAAGACTGTCACTGTTTACCCCAAACCAACGACAGCCTTTGCAGCCAGCAGCAATCAGTGTCTGGCGAACAATAGTTTTACGTTTACCAATACAAGTAACATAACGGGCGGAACCTTAACTTATGCCTGGACATTTGGAGATGGTGGAACGTCTACGGCAGCAAGTCCTACACATAGTTATGCAGCGGCGGGAACCTACACTGTTAAGTTAATTACCACGAGCAACAATGGTTGTATGGATAGTTTAACAAAGACTGTCACAGTTTATCCCAAACCCACAACAGCTTTTGTAGCCAGCAGTAACCAATGTTTGGCGAACAATAGTTTTACGTTTACCAATACATCTAACATAGTATCAGGCACATTGACTTATGCATGGACATTTGGCGATGGTGTGACATCAACAGCAGCAAGTCCTACGCATAGTTATTTAGCAGCGGGAACTTATACGGTTAAACTCATCACGACAAGCAACAATGGTTGCACAGATAGCCTCACCAAAACGGTCACTGTTTATCCCAAACCCACAACCGCCTTTGCAGCCAGCAGCAATCAGTGTTTGACGAACAATAGTTTTACGTTTACCAATACATCAAATGTAGTCGGCGGAACACTCACCTACAACTGGACTTTTGGCGATGGTGGAACGTCTACAGTTGCAAGTCCAATACATAGTTATGCAGCAGCGGGAACTTATACTGTTAAGCTTATAACCACGAGCAACAATGGTTGTATGGATAGCTTAACAAAGACTGTAACGGTCTATCCAAAACCAACAACTGCCTTTGCAGCCAGCAGCAATCAGTGTCTGGCGAACAATAGTTTTACGTTTACAAACACCTCGAACATTGTTTCAGGCACACTCACGTACGCCTGGAACTTTGGTGATGGCGGCACCTCAACAGCAACAAGTCCGACGCACAGTTATTTAGCGGCTGGAACTTACACTGTTAAGTTAATCACGACGAGCAACAATGGTTGCACGGATAGTTTAAGCACAACGGTCACTGTTTACCCAAAACCCACAACAGCCTTTGCAGCCAGCAGCAATCAATGTCTGGCGAACAACAGTTTTACATTTACGAACACCTCCAACATAGTATCAGGCACACTCACTTATGCCTGGACATTTGGAGATGGTGGAACGTCTACTGCAACAAGTCCAACACATAGTTATTTAGCTGCGGGAACTTACACTGTTAAGTTAATCACGACGAGCAACAATGGTTGTATGGACAGTTTAACAAAGACCGTTACTGTTTATCCAAAACCCATCAGTTCTTTTAGTGTGAATACATTGCCGCAGTGTTTCAATGGCAACTCATTCACCTTTACCAATGCTTCAAATATTAGTAGTGGGTCAATAACATATACATGGTTATTTGGTGATGGAAATACTTCGGCTGCCATTAATCCAACATACAGCTATAACTCAAGTGGAACATTTAACGTTAAGCTAATTACCACTTCAGATAATGGGTGCATAGATAGTATGCGTAAAACGGTAACAGTATATCCAAATGTTGTTGCTGGATTAAATCTCTTAAATAGTATGCAATGCTTCAAAAACAACAGGTTCATATTTACCAATAATTCTGTTCCGGCAGTGGGAGGTTTATATCAATGGGATTTGGGCGATGGCACTATTTCAACAGCTACAAGCCCTGTTCATAGTTATGCAGCAGTTGGTAACTATACAGTAAAATTGTTAGTTACACTTACAAGTGGTGGATGTAAAGACAGTCTTACACAGTCTATTTCTGTTTTGCCTTCCCCTATTCCTACTTTCAATATTTTGGATTCTGCACAATGTTTAAGCAGCAATGTATTTTCTTTTGTAAATAACACAATAACTGGAAGTGCTTATTTGTGGAATTTTGGAGATGGTTTTGGAAGCAACATGTTGAGCCCTACACACACCTATTCTGCAGCAGGTATTTATCCCGTAATGTTAAAAGTCTTTTCAGCAAATGGTTGCAATGATTCAATTACAAAATCGATTGTTATAAAACCAATGCCTACAGGTGCAGTTACAATATCGCGAACAGTTATTTGCCAGGGTGATACTGCAAAACTAGTTGCAACTGGTGGTGTGATTTATCATTGGTACAAAAACGGCACACCGATTTCTGGCATCACTGATTCTGTGCTTTATACCACATCTTCCGGAACTTATACTGTTGACATTACAAATGCTTTAGGGTGTACAAGACAGGCCACAAACAATGTTCTACTAAATGTTACAGAAAAGCCGGTTGCTAATTTTGCTTTTGATAAATACTGTGCAGGTCGTTCTACTAATTTTACCAACACAAGTTCTTTTGGAAACAGTTTGCCTGTTAGTTTCTTATGGATGATGCCTGACAGTTCTAAAACAACAAGCTACAATTCAACATATACTTTTAATAATGCCGGAACATATAAGGTCAAACTAAAAGTAGCTTCTTTACTTTGCAATCATTTAACTGATAGTGTTGAAAAAATAATCAATATTGAAGCTCAAGAGAAAGGTGTTCGTTATAACCCGCTGAATGCGGTTGTGTCAAAACCATTGACGTTAAAGGCAAGGCAAATTGGAACTAGTTATTATTGGTCGCCTGGAACTTTCCTTGATAATCCAATGATATACAACCCGGTTTTCACTGGCACAAGACAGCAGGAGTATAACATTAATATTACAAAGCCATCAGGATGTGCAGTTGTTGATACACAGTTAGTCAGAATTCATTCAAACTTTGACATACTGGTGCCACAGGCATTTTCTCCCAATCATGATGGCAGCAACGATTGGTTTTTTCCATTCCTGATTGGAGATATTGAATTAACAAATTTCAAGGTTATCAACCGATGGGGTGTGGTAGTGTTTGAAACAAATACAGACAGGCCGGGATGGGATGGAAACTATAAAGGCCAACCACAACCTGTGGATGGTTATGTATGGGAAGCAAAGGCAAGAGATAAACAAGGGAATGAAATCAGAAGAAAGGGAACTGTAACTCTTGTCAGATAAAGGAAGCATTAACATGAAGTTGAAGTTATTAATAATACTGTGTTTTATCATCCCGGCTGTCTTGACATTTGGGCAGGATCCTCATTTCTCGCAGTATTATGCTTCTCCTGCTACTGTTAATCCGGCCATGACAGGAAAGTTTCAGGGCAGTTCAAGAATATCAGGTGTTTACCGTCAGCAATGGGCTCAATACGGCGATCCATTTGCAACTGGTACTATAACCTACGAGACAAAAACCGGCAACAGCAGAATGGAAGAAGGCATAAGTTCTCTTGCACTTGGTGGCTTTATGTTGTACGATAAAACACCCGGCGGCATTATCAAAAGTCAATATTTTCAGGGACTTATTTCATATCATCAGGTGTTGGACAAGAACGGTTTTCATAAACTGGGAATCGGTTTTATGGCCGGATTGGCGCAGAAAAGTCTCGACCTTACCAACGTATCATTTGGTAGCCAATTTACCACCAACGGGTTCAATCTTGCACTTCCTAACATGGAGCCTTTCAACGGACGGTCTATGTCAAACTTTGATATACAGGGTGGACTGTTGTATTCTTACAATGACAATGAAAGAGAGTTTTATTTGGGAACATCTTTATATCATATCAACGAACCCAAAAATTATTTCTACGACAAAAACACCATTCAACAAAACATACCCAGGCGATATGCGATAAATGCAGGTGCAAATATTGTTACAGAATATTTGCATTTAGCTACATCTGCCTTATATATGCGTCAGGGAAACATAAATTATATTTTAGTTGGGGCATCTGTGGGTATGCCGTTTAATGAAACAGGTGTGCTTTACACAGGTCTTTGGTACAGGGTAGGAGAGGCGTTTATTCCACAGCTAAATCTCCAGTTTAACAATACCAACATTGGTCTGAGCTACGAAGCATTCATAAATCCCAAAACTTTTGTCAAACCCCGTTCACTCGAAATAAGTATTTCGTGGAGATCTATTTTTGAGCAGCCAAGCAAATTGAATTGTTATTTGTTTTAAGTGTAGCTAAAAATAATAATTCATTGAGTTTTTATTACTTTTTAGATTGATAAATAAATGGTATTTCCAGTAATAATAGTTTTTATTATAAAAAATAATTGGATAAATTCTTTATCATAAATGCTGACTAAAGTTTAATGCGTGAATTAATTAGATATTATTTCCTCTAAACTATAAGTAGGTGTTTTGGTTATAGCAGTAATGATTACATAGTTTATTTTAATTTTGATTCAAAGTACTAAAATCAAAAATTCTGATTAAAAAATATTGTTTTATTTACCAGTTATTGCGTTATTCACAAAATCTATCTATTCTTTTTCAAACCCTGCTTTTTTTACCATTTCAATTATCTCTTGATTACCTGAATTGCGGGCAAATCCCATAGTGAACATTACTGAAAACATAGGACAAAATTTATCCTGCTTGTACTGTTTAATCTCTACCGATTTCCCCCTGCCTGCACCTTTATCAATCAGGTATTGCACAATTTCACTGTTGCCACGCTCTGCAGCCAACATTAAGAGGTCTACACCTTTTACGTCATAATTGGTTGCTGCCCCATTGCAGCGCTGAATACCTTTTCCTTCGTACACTTTCTTGACCAGTTTGGGATACTTGTCCACCATATATTTTACAAATTCAATCTTGTTTGATAACACCGCAGCCAGCACATAGTCTCCATTAGTAAAAGCAACATTCGGAAGTCTTGCATTTTCATTTCTCCATCGATCCGGAATACGTATTTCCTTTTCTGCATCATATTTTGCACCGGCATCCATCAGTACTTTTGCACCCTCTACAAGTCCTGCCTGCATGGCAGCATCCAATGCAGAAACCTTAGACTTCATGTCTTCATAGACCTGATTTACATCAAGGCCCTTGTCCACAAACAACTTGACTATATCGGCTGCCGAAGAAAAATCAGTTGCTTTCGGATTTAAAATTCTATCAGGAAATTTAACAGGAAGCTTTAACCATGATTCTTTGTTTTTTCCGTAATACTCTACCATTTCTTCTGGTGTTTTCACTGTTTTTATATATTGGAGAAATGGATAAACATTTATAGTATTGGCAATTTTGACAGGGTCTTTAAATTTGGCTCCTGCATCAAGCAATATTTTTACAATAGCAGCCGAAGGGTAGTTGAAAGAAACCAACAAAGCAGATCCAAGCATTGTTTCTTTGTTCACATCTGCACCGGCATCAACCAGCATTTTTACAACATCAGCATTACCCCATCTGCAAGCATTTTGCAAAGGTGTTATTCCGGTTTTAGTGGGTAGGTTTACATCAGCTTTGGCATCAATCAGTGCTTTGGAAACTTTGGCTGAAAAGGCCGCAGAACTTGCCAAAGCTGTGTTTCCGTCTTTATCCATAGCATTAATATCCGTTTTGCCAATCATGCCAATGGCAATGTTTTCCTCACCCATTTGGATGGCTTTAACCAATTCATCTGTTGATTGGCTAAAAGAGAATAATTGCAGAAACAGTAAGCCAATAACTGTAAGAGCAACTTTTAACTTCGAGGTCATAGTAGTTTCGGTTTAAGTGGTTAAAAATTAATTTCTCTTTCCTAAAGTTAAGCCTTTTCGTTGGTTTGAACTATTAAATGGCTGTCAGGTACTTACCATTTATTTATATTTTTAATTTAGTATTCTTTTCAATTTTGTGAGAATATGTGTTTTAAAATTTCAGCAAGTCTCAATTAAAAAAAACAAACGATATAAGGTAAACTGACAGGGTTTTATAATAAAAGTATGAATCCAATAACTTAACGTTACTCAAGGGGTTAACCTTCTTCAATTTCTACCTGCTGATGTAACCCTTAGAAAAGTAGTTAATGGCATAATTTTTTTGAAAGTTATTTCTATGAAAAAATATAAGCCAACAATCAATAATCCGCAGACAGGAGACGAATTGAAAAAAGATATGCCTGTAAAAAATGCTGTTACCGATAGTGTAGAAAACAGTGCAAAGCAAACTCAGGGTTTGAACCAGGAGAAAACAAAACGTGATGATTTGTTTCCGTCTGATGGAGATAACCTGACGAACTAATTTAGCTTTTATTGACTTTTGAGTTAATAGTTATTTTTAGTGGCAAAATATTTATTAGTTTTTCCTAAATTAATAATACACACCAGTCCATTGTTGTCCGGGGTAAGGTAATGGGAGTATAGATGTATTTCTTTTAAGCTTTGCAAAACCACAGCAACCACTAGCAACAATTAGGACTAACGACTGAACTGTTACTGATGTTCCTTATTGAATTAATACCATTCAATAAAATCGGATTAATAATGCTGATTACTAATATTGTACAGAAAAAAAACACGACATTCTTTGAAATAAATTAACCACTGTGCTGTTATTTTATTTTTCAGTGTTGATGGTTTGTGTTTGGACATATCCTGACAAGTCGTAGACAACAACTGTATAATAACCGGTGGCAATATTTGCAATATTAATTTGATTAAATGTTTCCTGTAAAGCCTGCTGAATTACAACCTTCCCATCGTTGGCAATAAGCTTCATTGCTTTCAATTTGGAACCATTGATAAAGAGATATCCTTTTGCCGGGTTGGGATAAACTGCGATTTTCAAGTTGTCCTGCCAACTTACTTTGCATACAGGCGAATAGGTAAATGAGCCATCCTTATCAATCATTCGTAGCCGGTAATAACAAATTTTATTACCCACAGACTCGTCTGCAAATGAGTATTGCCAATTAGAACCAGGTTTTGCCGATGCTTTTATCTTTCCAATAGAAATATAATTTACTGCATCTGTACTCCGCTCCATCATAAAATAATCAGTATTGACCTCTGAAGCTGTAGTCCAATGTAGCCTGACAATTTTTCCTTCTATCCTTCCATCAAACGATAGTAATTTCAACGGTAAGGCAGTTTTTACAAAGGTTTTAAAAGGGTTGTCAAAATTAGCCGCCTGACTGTTTCGCCCTCCTGCATAAGGGTTGGTGGTATTTACAACTATAATGTAAGGATCGGGCAATCCGCCGGAAACTGTAGGAATAAACTGGAAAGTGTACACACTTCCCGCCACCACATTTGGAGGCGAATTAACAATCCACGACTGCCAGAAATTTGTATTGATATTGTAAGCAGTGCCATTAACAGTTACAGGTTGGCTAGCCAGCAAACTGCCAGCAATTCCTGTTCCTGTATAAATTTTTAGTGTACCTGTACCGTTTAATTTTATGTTGGAATTACCAAACATCAGATCCACTTCGCAAAGTGTTCCGGTCATGCCGGAGGTAAATGACTGCCATTCATAATAACCCGGCAAATTGCGTTCACTTGTTCCCCCGTTCCACGTTAGGAGGCTTTGGTCAACTGTACAAGATTGTGCCAGTGACATGACTCCATTTGCAGACAACACCAAAACAACCAATAATGACATAATATTTGGAAATCGCATAACGAATAATTTATTGCCGCAAGTAACGGCTTATACCCCGAAACAAATATGACTATGACAAACTAAAAAGTTGATAACTGTCAACAAAAGAAATAGAAGAACAAATTACCGCCAATAGCCCGGCAATATTTGCAAAAACTTTCTGCTAAAACAAACAAGTATAAAAGAGAAGAAAGAGAAGCTGCGCTTGGCAACTTCTCTTTCTTAAAAAAAGCGCATACTTATTGCTTTGCGCCAATTGCAATTGGTGCACCCGGTATATTTTGAAATGCAGCATCCAGGATATTAAAAGTTCTGCTGTTTGCCGGTATATTGATTCTAACCCAGCCATAATAGGTTTGCCCTCCAGACACAAACCTTATGCCTACATATTTATCACCTTTGCCAATGATCGTTCCTCCTCTTCTTGCACCAAAATAAAAGGAATAAGCATAGGTAGAAGGCAATGAAGGGTTTGCGTAAGTTGTCTTAGATGAATCAACTGTAGTGCCGATTGCCATGGCATTGCTTACCCAGGCAGAGGGCATTCCGGATAATGCTGTTGGCGCCCAAACTGATAGTGTTCCTCCACCGGTTTGTAAAGCATTAATTGAAGTAGTAAATTGATAGAAATCAGCTCCACGAGACCAGGCAATTCCCAGGTTAAAGCTAAAATCCATTGCAGAGTCCTGATCTAAATCTACTGATTTTGTCCAGACATAACTGTAAGCTTTTGTGTTACCTACCAGGGAAATATTTAGCGGAACATACACTATGCCCGGTGTAGTAACCCGGCCTGCTACAACTGCTCCTACATCATTTCTTGCCTGATCTGAAAGTTGGTTATCAATATTTGGCTTAGTGCTGATATCCTTAGAACAGGATGATAATATCATCAACTGTACCAATAATATTACTGTTATTAATTTAATCGTTTTCATGGTAAAATATTATAAGTGTTATTGTTTTTATTATAGACATACCCATTGTTTCCTTTAAAGAAATAGACCTAATGAATGCTAAAGGAATATTTCATTTTTATGCTTTAGGAGGGTTCCAGATATTATGCAAATAATTGGAAGAAAGAATAAAGTTATCAGCTTCCTTAAATGGTACTATTGGAAACACATCAGTACCACAAGCAACTTTGATTGAACCCGGCGGAATTGTAGCCGCTATGGATCTAACTTTAAAAAAACTGACTGATTTGAAAGGCAACTTGTTGTCTTCAGTAGCATCGTTGTCATTATCATTTGCATAGCGATAATGCATAACAATAAATGAAGCCAACCCAATGGTGTTATCATGCATTTTATGATCCCTGAAATGCTTAACCAGCTTAGGCAGTTTTGCAAATTCCCCGCCTGCGGTTGCAGCAAGAAAATAAACTGCAAGAAGGAAAATGGTTAATATTTTTTTCAAAAATGTCATGTGTATTTTATTGCTTTAATACTTTAAATGAGTATTTGCTTTGTTCATTTTCAAAAGTTAGAAAATACCATCCGGGCAATAGCGCTGAAAGGTTTATTGTGCCTGAACCATCAATTGAAACTGACTTTGCAGCAATTAACTTACCTGCAAAATCCCTTATTTGCAAGTTCAATTTATGCAAACCTTCAGGCCCGTTGAGTTGAATGTAATTTGTAAAAATGGTTGGATAAACAGTAAAATCTTTGGTCAATCTGTCAATCTCAATTGTTTTACTGTATTGCATTTGCCCATCTTTATCTACAGATGCCGATCTATAAATTGTTTTTGAGTAGGGGATATTATCCCGCCATTCGTAACGATTCAATTGGCTGCTATTGCCCTGTGCTTTTACATTTCCGGCCTGTTCAAAACCATTTCCATTGCGACTACGTTGAATGATGAAATGATCACAGGATTGTTCTGTAGCCGTTTCCCAGTTTAATACATTTACAAGACTTTCTTTTCGCCCGGTAAAGGCGGTTAACTGAACCGGTAAAGTTTGTTCAGACCAACGGGCAATGTGTGCTACACCAACTGTACCTGCTGAAGTAAACAAACCTCCGGCATACAATTGATTATTGTACACTTTTAAAGTGTTTACACCGTAAGCATTGGAACCGCCATACCAAACACCACCATTGAGATCTGGCCACGAACTGCCATTCCACTTTGCGATGCCGTTTGCGGTAAGACCCCCTGCAGTTAGATACATACCACCTGCATATAAACTACCATGATACACTTCCAATGCAAACACATATTTATAGCTTCCGGCTATTGTAGCACCAATTCCGCTTCCTAAGGGCGACCATGCAGTACCATTCCAACTGGCGATACTACTGGCTGCTACTGACCCACATGCATCAAATAATCCGCCAGCTATAAGAGCAGTTCCATAATTTGCCAATGAATAAACAATCCAGTTGATACCACTTCCTACAGGGGACCAGGTAGTACCATTCCATTTAGCAATATGATTTGCTGCAACTCCTCCTGCTGATGTAAAAAAGCCCGCAGCAATTAAGTCAGTTCCATGTACTGTCAGTGCCATTACCTGCCGCTGCCCACCGCCCATACCGGAACCTAAAGTTGTCCAACCATTATTGTCCCAGGCGCCTATATAGTTTACAGGTACACCTTCCGCATCAGTAAAGTATCCACCAACAATCAATTTATTGTTGTAAACCGTTAAAGCCGCAACTATACTATTAGTACCTCCTGATACATCAGTCCATGTAGTGCCGTCCCAGCGTGCAATATTATTCACTACCACTCCACCTGCCGTTGTAAAACTGCCACCTGCTATCAGTTCACCGTTGTACACAGTAAGTGCATTTACCCAACCATCCATACCCGTTCCTAATGCACTCCAAGATGTACCATTCCATTTGGCAATGTAGTTTGCCGAAACACCGCCTGCATTGGTAAAACGTCCACCAACAATCAAACTGCCATTATACACGGTAGAGGCATTTACCCAGTCCCCCATGCCATAACCAACGCCAGACCATGTTTGACTATAGACACTTTTGGTCATCAACAGGCAGAATAGAACGAGTTTGAAACCACTGCTAAGCACGTTTCTAAACCGGAAAATCTTTTTCATTGTCAATGCCTTTTATTGGCAATGTAAATTTCCTACATATTCAAATGAAAAAGGATGACAGAAATCAGTTTGCTACATGATTTGAACGATACCATGCCCTTGCAAGAGAACCCACGGGGACAAAAAGTGAGGGTCTTTGTTGGAAAACACCTCGCAGGCAATATCAGGCATGACCTATGGTAAAGCCAATGAAAAACATGGCGCCCATTAGCAGCAAATTGGCGTATAATACCGCTTTTTGCCATGATGGTCTATCGGGCCATTTTTGCTCCACATTAAACGGGTCAAAGGCCAAACCGATACCAAATGATGCAGCAGACTGCATATAGTCTTTTGTAAAAATTGCCTGATAGGTGCCCAACAATAAAAATCCCAGGTAAAGAAACTTGTTGAAGGATGTTTTCATTTTGTAA
>JANPGE010000196.1:0-2668 GCA_031423805.1 Segetibacter sp.
CTAAATGAGCAGGGTTATGAAAACTTGGTTTTGGTAGATGATTTTGGCGTGGAAGAGAAACGCAGAAACTGGGAATCCAAACAATTTTCAAACATTGTAGAGCGGTACACTTTATTTGATTGGCTTGAGCAGCATGAACCCGAAGTTGCTTTTTTCATTCACTTGGGTGCAAGAACCGATACCACTGAATTTGACTATGCCATTCATCAGGAATTGAATGTAGAATATTCACAAAAAGTTTGGAAATATTGTACTGAACATCAGGTACCGCTTATCTATGCTTCATCTGCCGCAACCTATGGCAGCGGAGAGCAAGGTTATGATGATAAAGATGAAAATCTGGACAGGCTTCATCCGCTAAACCCTTACGGCGTTAGCAAAAATGAATTTGATAAATGGGCGGCCTCATCAAACCCCTCCAAAAAAGGTGCTTTTGAAAACCCTCCTTTGGAGGGCAGGGAGGCTCCACCATTTTGGGCAGGGTTGAAATTTTTCAATGTGTATGGTCCCAACGAGTACCACAAAGCACGGATGGCAAGTGTTATTTTTCATTCTTATAATCAGATAAAAAAAGACGGTGTAGTTAAATTATTCAAAAGCCATAAAGAAGGTTTTGAAGACGGAAAACAACTCCGCGACTTTGTGTATGTGAAGGACGTAGTAAATGTCATTTTTTGGATGATGGCAAATCAGACATCAGAAATCAGACATCAAACATCAGACATCAGTCATCAAAAATTATCCTCCGGTATTTACAACCTCGGCACCGGCACAGCCCGTACTTTTGAAGACCTTGTAAAAGCAACCTTTGCAGGGCTTGACATTGATCCAAAAATTACGTTTGTTGATATGCCCGAAGACATCAGGGATAAATACCAATACTTCACGGAAGCTAAAATGGAGAAATTGATTGAAGCAGGTTATCCCTACCATTTTACTTCTCTCGAAAAAGGTGTAGATGATTATGTGCGGAATTATTTGAGCAAGGATAAAATTTATTAGGAAAGAATTTATACTCATAATCCCGCAAACTATAACAACATAGCAGTGAAATTTTCAAAATTTCACTGCTATGTTCAAAGTATTTTTACCGCGCAATCACCACTTTCTCACTCCCTTGTTGTGTTCGCAAATAATACGACCCTGCAGGTAAATTTCCAACGCCAACCGTTTGCGAAGCACCATTTAAAACAAATCTTTTTAAGACAACTCCTGCACTGTTTATCAAAGTTGCTTCTGTGTTTATTAGTGATGGATTAATGGCATTAATCACCAACTTCCCATTTACAGGATTAGCTCCAAGCACAAAACTTCCTTTTACATCGCCGGCTTTTATAAGGACTATTGGAGCATAAGTAAACTTGCCGTCTTTGTCTAACATTTTTAAGCGGTAAAAAAGTGAGTTGGCAGTGGTGAGTGGTGAGTTATCTGTGTAAGTATAACTATGGTTGCCATTACCGTAGGCTTTTACTTCACCAATCTTTTCAAAACTTCTGCCGTTGGGGCTTTGTTCTATGTCAAATGATTTGGTGTTTTCTTCATTTGCAGTTTGCCAATAGAGGTAAACATTGCCCTGTGATAAACGGTTGCCTTTGAAGGAAAGTAGTTTGAGGGGGAATGTTTGCGTCTTTATATTGGTTACAGTCGTATTGGTAATAACCGGGCTGTTGTAGTCAAAGTAAATAGAAGCTTTGTTATTCACTGAATCTCCCAAAACCAATGTACTTATTGGTTTTATTTTAAACCGGATATAGCCGTGGCTGGCTGGTTCGTTCACGTTGCTATCGGGCAGCATTATGTTTTTCATTTCAAAATAAACCAGGTTGCCTTTGGCTATTACGTTGCAATTATGCGATGTGCTTACCAATTCCAGGGTATTAGACTTTAGCTTAGCCGACAACGTATCGGAAATTACTACGTTTACGGCGGTATCGTTGCCTGTATTTTGGAAACGGATGGTGTAATCAATGTAGCCTCCGCTGCTGATTTGCTGTGGCGATAGCGTTTGTGTTGCTTGCTTGTCGTTGGGGTCAAATGCATACCTGATGGGAGTGTTGGTAGTATCAACGGATGAAAGGGAGCCACTGGTGATGGCAACATTTGCAAAAGCGGTATCCCCAAATTGAGCGGTGGCATTGATAGTGAAAGAGGCAAGGTAAGAGCCTGAAGCACCGGCTGCTAAAGAGGGTAATTGCAATGTAAGTTGGTTGCCGTTTTGAACAACAGCAGCATTGTAACAGGAAAAATAATTGAGCCTTGCCTGATCGGCTTTTAGCACAATATCTGTAGGCCCTAGGGTAGTTGTTCCCTCATTTTGCCAGTTTACTGTATAATGTATCCATCCGCCAGGGCCTGAATAAAATGAGTAGTTAGTTACAAACGCTGAAACACTGTCTTTGTTAGCAATGGGTTTCAAGGGTATATTCCATGTAACCATCGTATCGCTTTGCCAAAAATTGAAAGTTGAATCAGCAGGTACCGCTTTGTAGAGCGAAGGAGCTACCGGTGTTAACGTCAGTGGCAAAAAAAGCTGGCTAACCGATAACTGGTAAATCCCTGTGTGGTCAGTATAAGTATACCTCCCGTCGGAGAGGCTGATTTTTTTGTATTGTGCATAAAATTCTCCTGCATCTTTCACACCATTGCTGTTAAGATCATAAAACATTTT
>JANPGE010000197.1:0-6555 GCA_031423805.1 Segetibacter sp.
GAAACAATCTATTGTTATGATGAAACTGAAAAGCAGGCTGCCATAAAAAAACTGGGCAACAAACCCGAAATAACCCGCTTCAAAGGTTTGGGTGAAATAAGCCCTGAAGAGTTTGCACGGTTTATTGGCGATGATATGAAATTGCAACCTGTCATTGTAGAAAACGGAGACCATATTCAAAAAATACTGGAATACTACATGGGCAAAAACACCATGCAGCGGCAGGAGTTCATCATCGGCAATTTGAAAGTAGAATTGGATATGGTGGATGATGCGGAGTTGGTAGCTTAGTAGATCTTATTTAACTCTAAACACACAACCTTAAACTCAAAATGGTACACATCGTTTTTGAACAGGCAAATAAAGAAGCACTCAAAAAAAGTTTTGAACTTGACCCCACAATGGATGGTGAAATTGTTGTTATACAGGATGATTATGCAGTTGGGCCAATCAACGATATTTATACAGAAGAAGGCATAGCAAATCGCCTTAAATGGTGGAAGGATATTTTGCAGGACGGCCACTACAGCGGCATTGCCGGTGATGGACACGTTGATGACAACAAAGAGATTATTCAACTAAAAGAAGAACTTTCAGCCAATCCTGAAGAGATAATTTGGATTTGGGCTGCGCAAAATAAACACGATGTTTCAGGCTATTATTGGTTGATGAGTCAGTTCAAAGATTTTCAGGGGAGGATATTTATTCTATATTTAAACAACCTGCCATTCATCAATGAAAAAGGAAACATTTTTTACCCAACTAGTTTGTTTCAGATTCAGCCAAAAGAATTTGTAAAGGCTAAAAAATTGGCAAGACCGATTACTCTTAGTGAGTTTGAAATAGATCCCGATGAATGGGCCAAACTTGGAAATGAAAACAAAGGCATCAGGTTATTGGAGGGTGGAAAAAAACTGGTGCAAAAAGGATACCATTATTACGATACCGAATTGCTGAACTTTGTAAGTAAGGATTTCATGAAAGTAAATAAACTGCTTTCTCAATATTATGGAAAAGCAAAAGAAACAACAGGCGATGCATTTCTCCTTTGGCGTTTAAATGAATTGATAGCGCAAGGCAAATTGGAAATGCAGGGAAATATGAGTAGCATGAAAGATTTTGAAGTGAGAATGGCAGGGGTGGAAAGTGTTCAAATCACCGATGCAGAACAAGAAATTATTTAATACTTTAGCTTATGAATAAGCAAGATATCATATCGAAACTCAAGGATATTAAACCCCGTCTTGAAAATGTATATGGCATTACAAGTATTGCATTATTTGGAAGTTACAGCAGGGACGAACAAACACCTCAAAGCGATATTGATTTGTTGGTTGAGCACAAAACTTCACTCGGGTTTAAATTTCTGGATATGATGTATGAATTGGATAAGCTTTTTAGCCAAGAGGTACAAGTGGTAAGTCGAAAAGGCGTTAAATCCAAATATTTTGATGCCATAAAAAGTGATTTGATTTATGTCTAAAAGAGATGAAGCTTTACTTGTTGAGGACATATTGCAAGCATTGCTGGCAATAAATCAATACACTTCGGGCATGGATTACGATAGCTTTTGCAATAGCAAAATAACGATTGATGCTGTTATTCGGAATTTTGAAATTTGTGGGGAAGCATCCAATTATCTGGGAGATGAATTTAAGGACAGTCATCCTGAAATTGAATGGCAAAAACTTACAGATTTTCGCAACAGACTTATCCATCATTACTTTGGAATTAACTATGAAATAGTATGGGACGTAATTCAAAATGAGGTTCCTGCGTACATCGATTTTCTGGAAACATTTTAATAGAGCATTTACCAAAAATAAAACCCAACATTGAGCATAGTACTTAACGATCAGAACAACACAGATAGCGGCGTAAGCGGACAGTATAGAAACTGGTTTCTTGATTATGCTTCATACGTAATATTGGAAAGAGCCGTTCCAGCAGTTGAGGATGGCCTAAAGCCTGTGCAACGCCGTATTCTTCATGCAATGAAGGAAATGGATGATGGCCGCTTCAACAAGGTGGCCAACATTATTGGCCAAAGTATGCAGTACCACCCACATGGTGATGCATCTATTGGAGATGCTTTGGTAAACATGGGGCAAAAAGACCTGCTCATAGAAACACAGGGCAACTGGGGCGATGTAAGAACAGGTGATGCTGCTGCAGCTCCAAGATACATTGAAGCTCGTCTTAGTAAGTTTGCTTTGGAAGTTGCTTTCAACAACAAAACAACTGAGTGGCAACTAAGCTACGATGGCCGCAAGAACGAACCCGTAACCCTGCCAATGAAATTTCCTTTGTTGCTTGCACACGGCGCAGATGGAATAGCGGTAGGCCTTTCAACTAAAATTCTTCCACATAATTTTTGTGAACTGATAGACGCATCCATAAAATGTTTGCGAAACAAACCATTTGTTATTTTTCCTGATTTTCTTACAGGCGGCATGTTAGATGCATCAAACTATAACGAAGGAAAACGTGGAGGAAAAGTTAGGGTGAGAGCAAGAATAGAAGAGGTTGATAAAAAGACATTGGTTATTCGAGACGTACCTTATGGTGTTACAGTTTCAACACTCTGCGATAGCATTGTAAAAGCAAACGATCAGGGAAAAATAAAAATAAAAAAAGTAACAGACGCTACGGCTGCTGCGGTTGAAATTATAATAGATTTAGCACCCGGCATTTCGCCTGATATCACCATAGACGCCTTATACGCATTTACCGATTGTGAAGTAAGTATTTCACCAAATGCATGTGTCATCATAGATCAGAAGCCACACTTTGTAACGGTAACGGAACTGTTGAAAGTAGCTACTGAAAATACCCGAAACCTTCTAAAACGTGAACTTGAAATAAAGCTGGGTGAACTAAATGAGAAATGGCATTACACCTCGTTGGAGAAAATTTTCTTTGAAGAAAAAATATACAAGGAGTTAGAGAAGAAGCATGAAACATGGGAAAAGGTTTTGGTTGGAATTGAAAAAGCATTTGTACCATTCACCAAAAATCTGCGCCGCCCTGTAACACGTGAAGATGTACTGAAGCTAACTGAAAAGCCCGTCCGTCGAATTTATCGGTTGGATATTGATCAATTAATAGCACAGATAAAAGGTTTGGAAGATGAAATGAAGGAGGTGCAACACAACCTTGATCACCTCACCGATTATGCAGTTAGTTATTACCAGGAACTATTGAAAAAATACGGCAAAGGAAGAGAGCGCCGAACTGAATTAAAACAGTTTGATATCATTACTGCAAGAACGGTAGCGGTTGCCAATACCAAAGTGTTTATGAACAGGGCCGAAGGATTTATTGGCCTTGGCCTCAAGAAAGATGAACTGATAGCAGAGTGCAGCAACCTCGATGATATCATTGTATTTACAAAGTCTGGCAAAATGAAAGTTGTTCGGGTTGCTGACAAAGTATTTATTGGTAAAGACATCATTCATGCAGCGGTTTTTCAAAAGAATGATGAGCGAACTACTTACAATGTAATGTATGTTGATGGGGCTTCAGGCATCACTTATGCCAAGCGCTTCAACGTAACCGGTATAACACGTGACAAAGAATATGACCTTACAAAAGGAGCCGACAAAAGTCGCTTACATTATTTCACCGCCAACCATAATGGCGAAGCTGAAGTAGTTAAAGTAATATTAAGCCCCAACAGTTCTGCCAAGAAAAAAGAATTCGATTTCTTCTTTGAAGAAATGGATATTAAAGGCCGCAGCAGCATGGGGAACCAGGTTACAAAGCATCCTGTAAAAACGGTAAAATTTAAAGAAGCAGGACGAAGCACACTCACAGGCCGCAAGCTATGGTTCGACAGCAAATTTGGCCGACTTAACAATGAAGAAAAAGGGGAATACCTCGGCACATTTGAAGAAGAAAAACTACTGGTTATTACAGACGACGGCAATTATGAAATTACCGATACCGAACTAACGCAAAGGTTTGATGCCGATAAAATTTTGCTGATTGAAAAATTCAATCCGGAAAAAGTAATCACCGCAGTGTACCTTGATGCGGAAAAGGATCAATTCAACATAAAGCGGTTTAAAATAGAAACAACAACACTTAAGTCTAAATTCTTTTTTATTAAAGAAGGAAAGGGAAACCGACTTGAAACTGTAACTATAGACGAAGAACCAATATTGATTTTAAAAACTAAAGAAGGAACACAAAAGATTACAATCAATGGATTTATAGAAGTAATGGGTTGGAAAGCTATTGGTAATAAACTGGCAGCAAACAGTAAAAAGGTAGAAATAGAATGGGAAGCAAAGACAGATTCTGATCCACAAACCAGTCTGTTTTAAGTTTTAGAAAAATTGAAAATAGTAAACAAGATGGAATAGGTTACCTTTAAGGACAAATAAAATACACAATGGCAGAAACAGTTCATCTTTTTTTGAAAATTAATGGAGTTGAAGTTCATGGCGAAACTGTTAGTAGTAAGCCGGGTGCAAAGGACTCTATAGAGTGTGTTTATTTTGACCAAAGTGTAACAACTGCCCGTGATACAGCTTCGGGTATGACTACCGGTAGAAGACAATACAATCCTATACTCATAAGAAAACTTATTGATAAATGTTCGCCATTACTGTTTAAAGCATTGGTAGATAATCAATTGGTTGATGCTGTTTTCAAATTTTACAGACCAAACCCTGTAGGAGATGGAACAACAGAACAGTATTATACTATAGAGGTGAAAAATGGCCGCATTGCATCTATGCGAAATTATTTACCGGACACCCTTACTCCATCTTCTGCAAATCTTCCCCCTTTAGAAGAAGTAACTTTTGTGTTTCATACCATTAGCTGGACCTATTCAAACGGCGGTGTTACACATCAGGATACATGGAGTGTGAGATAATTATTGGTTTAATGATAAAGTAGCGGATCAATGTCCGCCACCACCTGCTAAAGTAATTTCCCCTTCAGGCTTTTCACTCTTGATTAAAAGCGTTAATCCTGCAGCAATTAATAGAAAGACTCCTGCAAATGCAATTGCATTTGAGGAATTGTTATTTAAAAAATGCTTGAGTATAAAACCAAATGTTGTTGTTTGAATAAACATGGGTATTACAATCATCATATTGATTACACCCATATAAACCCCATATCTTTCTTTAGGTATTTTGCTCACAACCATTAGGTATGGAATACCCATCATGCTTGCCCAACCTATACCAAAACCGGTAATTGCAGGAAACAGCATGTATTTATTTTCAATAAAGGGAAATGCAAGCAAACCAAAGCCGGCGAGTACAAGACAACCAAAATGCACCAACTTTGGAGAATATTTTTTTGCAAACCATACCAATCCAAAAGCACATAAAAAGGTCACAATGTTGTACCAACCATTTACCAAGCCTGTCCAGCTAACTGCCTCTCCATACAATTTCTCATTTTCTTGTGGTGTTGTTTTCCATACAGATAATGCAATACTCTTCGAAGAATTTTGCCAATAACAAAAAAGTGCATACCACTGAAACAAATAAACTAATGCCAGTTGCCACATGATTTTAGGCATGTTTATAATAGCATCAATTATTTCTATGTTCTGTGCAAATAGTACTTTAATAGTTGGGTGATGTTCGACATAAGTCAATACACGTCTGTATATTCCTTTAGAAAATATTGCTGGAATTATCAGAACTATCATTACGATGTAGGCAACTATTGTGGTAAGGATAGAAAGAAAAAACTGAATCAAAGGATGTGGCATGCCTTTATTTCTTTCATTCAACAAAACCAATTCATCTGCGGCAGGTGGAATTTCAGGAGTGGTTTTAATACTCCACAAAATAGAACCAATAGAGCAGATTGCGCCAAGAAAAAATGATGCAAAAACCCAAGTAGGTAGTTTACCTGTTTTGCCTACAAATATCAATGGAAAAATAAATAGCGAAACGTTGGCAAGGGTTTGACCAAAACCTGTAAAAAAGCTTTGCGCCTGAAAGCCTGTAGGCTGTTGTTCGGGATTCAGTTTATCAGCAATGAATGCCCTATAAGGTTCCATCGCAGTATTGTTGCCGGCATCTAAAATCCAAAGTAAACCTGCTGCCATCCACAATGCACTACTAAAGGGAAACAGGAACAGTGCTATACTGCAAATCATTGCACCAATAAAAAAGTAAGGTGTTCTTCTTCCATATTTTGGGTGCCATGTTTTATCACTCAATGCACCAATTATGGGTTGAATAATCAATCCTGTAAGCGGACCTGCAAGGTTCAGCCATGGAATTTCATCGGGTCTTGCCCCCAGAAAATCATATATTGGATTCACCGCACTTTGCTGTAAACCAAAACTGTATTGAATGCCAAAAAAACCGACATTCATGTTGATGATACTCCAAAAGGATAGGTGGGGCTTTTGCATGTGGCAAGGAAGAAGTTTAGTGTTTAGGTGTCGTATAGCAGTACATAGGTTACACTTTTCGCTTACCGTTAAGAACAACCGAATTTTATGGTTGCCCTTAAGGGCGGTTAAGGCTCACTATTGTAGCATAACATAGGTTACACTTTATATATTTTTAGTTC
>JANPGE010000198.1:0-2152 GCA_031423805.1 Segetibacter sp.
TACAAGTCCGCTTACCACCACCAGCAGTAAGATCAGCGCATAAATAACCTTTTTCATATTTTTTGTAGTTTTAATTAGCATATATCTATCTCCTGTTAAATCAGATCCGATTAAGACATTTCATTCGTGCCGTTGTGCGTGCCCACACGTACCACAAACGCATCTGAATGTTCAACATCCTCCGCTCTTGGGTATGGCATACAACACGTTGCCTGAAACGGATAAATTGTAGACCTTTCCATCTACAGAAAAACGAATACATTTCCATGTTTTTCCCTTGTCTGATGATTGATAAATGCCGAAAGGATGACCACAAAACAGGCTTGCACCCACCTGGACAATCGTGGAAATGGAGGAGCTTGCCGGAAGGCCGGCATCAATGAGTTGCCAGGTTTTTCCGCCATCGTAGGATGATCGAACTCTTCTGGTTCTTGACGCTGTATTGTAAGTAATAGCTGCAAATCCATCTTTGATGGCTGCTACATCAATGCCCACGCCGCCCTCGCTGATCACCAGCGCCCAGTTTTCCCCATCATCAGTTGACCTGATAATGCCGCTCATACTGGTGGCCAGCAGCACACTATTCTGCTCTGCCAATTTTATAACCCAGCCGCCTACGTACACATGTTTCCAGGTCTTTCCACTGTTGGTAGATTTAAAAAGGCCGTTGTCCGAGCCAATGAAAACTGTGCCTCCGGCAGTTTCAAAAACGGTTCGTACACTCCCTTGAAAACTTGTAAAAACAGGCAACCAATCACCAGTGCCTTTGGCTTTTTGTACAATTTGACCTCCATAATTGTATGCATACATCCCCGCTTTACCTGGTGCAACGCTGCTCATTTTGCCGGGAAACTGCTCTTTCTTCCAGCAAAGGCCTGTGGAATTTCGCTCATTGAAATATAGGCTATTGCCGGCAGGTACATACAACCCGCTGCTATTGGCAAAGGCCTCTTCTCCAATGCCACGATTCCCCTGACCATCTTTCTTCAGATTTTTTGGCAGCCCGTTGCTAATATTTTCCAAGGTCTTTCCGCCATCAGTAGATTTAAAAACAATGTTTGAAATAAAAGGATCGCTTGGTTGTGTTCGCTGATTATCCGGTTGAGAGAGCCACTGTGGAGAATTAAACCCCTGACCAATGGCAAATGAAGATGAAAACAAAAACAAAAAAGCGAGGTAACGGAAGATTTTCATGACTTTAAATTGATTGGGTAAAACAATAAAGTAAAGGTATCGGGGTGCAACAATCCTGAAGCTTTTTAGTAGTAAAAAGTTGTAAAAGATGTGTAAAACGTTGTAAAACCCCGGTCAAAAGATGTGTAATAGATTATTTTGCATTCATGAAGTCATTTATTCTGTTCGCATCTTCAATCATAATAATTCTTATTTTGGTCTCGGCTGTTTCATTTATCAATAAGAAAAATGAAACTCCTGAAAATCATTTAGAAGTAGTATTGCGTGATATAGGTCATCAGTTGTTGCTTTCAGCAAAAGATTCTTCATCGAGGGTGCTGCCTGTTAAGAAATTAAATGAAAACACCTACCAAATCTCCTTTCAAAATGACTTTGGTTTTGTTGCAGATACACTCATCAAGTTAGTTCAAAGAACATTGCAAAAAAATGGTCTGGCAAACAATTATATAGTGAGTTTGAGGAATTGTAAACAAAATGAAACTGTACTGGCATTTGAAATAAATAGCGAAAAAGGCAATTTAACACCTTGCAGAGGTCGTAAGCTGGAGGTCGGTTGCTATGTGATTGAGATTAATTTTTTGAAGACAAATCAATTTAATTTTCTTTGGTTGTTGCTATTGATCATTCCTTTGAGTTTTCTTAGTTTTTATGTAAAAGATCGGTTTTGGAAAAAAGAAGAAAAAGAAGAGCAAGAAAAAAGAGCAGAGAAAGAGTCAATCTCGGATAATAATGATCATATACAATTAGGGAGCTTTAGATTTTATGTGGGTGACAATGTTCTTAAAATTGAGGATAGAAGTATTGAGCTTTCGGAAAAAGAAAACAAGGCACTAAAGATATTCGCTGAAAATATAAATCAAATAGTAGATAGGGAGAAGCTAATGAAAGAACTTTGGGAAGATGAAGGTATACTTGTGATCAGTAGAAATGTTGATGTACTGGTATCAAAGTTACGTAA
>JANPGE010000199.1:0-7678 GCA_031423805.1 Segetibacter sp.
GCATAGTCAGCCAATGCCATTACTGTAATTTGAGGGTTTACACCTACACTACCCGGAAACACACTTGCATCGCATACATAAAGGTTGTTGTAGTCATATACTTTGAATTCAGGATTTACAACCCCTTTTGATTTTGTTCCGCTAATAGCATTGCCGCCTTGCGGATGGCCGGTTCCTAAAGTAATATCAGCGTTATCCGTTACATTATTTTTCAGGAATTGTAAATCGTTTTTGTTTTTATACTCATAGTACTGAAAGGTGTTTGGCATTACAACTTCTGCACCGGCTTCAAAGAAAATATTACCTGCTATTAACAACCCATCAAGCAATGTGTCAAAATCATTTTTTGTTGGAGTATAACGAATTTCTCTACCGGTCAATCCAGCAATCCTTACTTCTGCATTGGCTTCACTGGCAACTAAAACACCTGTACTGGCAAAGCGATTATAACGTTGCATGTTACGGTAGTGATCGTCCCACCAACCGGGCATTACGGTACTCTGAAACATTGGCGGGTTAAACCATGTTTCAAAAATGTATCCCTTATTGGGTGTGAATTGCAGGTAATGAGAAATCTGCAAACCATCATAACTGTTTATAGGTGTAGGATAAACAGCATGTATTGGGGAACCCACATTGAATGCCAGATGCTTACCCGCCTTTCCCGTAGCTATTCCGGATCTTAATAATAAAATACTCGAAGAAATAGCACCGGCAGCAACTACAAATGTGCTTCCCTTTATTTCGACTTTTCTTCCATTTTTAAATTTACCAATAACAGAAGTTATGTTTCCTCCTTTACTATTTAGTTTCCATGCTTCGCAGCCTGCAATAATTTTCAAGGCATCTGTACCATGTGTTGCCTGAATGTCAGGCAATACAGTATCTAACATAGAAAGTTTCTTTCCAAATTTACAACCCATATTGCAATAGCCACAACCAAGACATTCTTCAATATTAGCTGCTACACTACTTGCAATATTGGGATATTTATTCAAGCCCATTCTTTCAATTCCTTCCAGAAATTTCTTTCCTGATGGATTAAGGTTTTCTTCGGATGACATTTCCGGTACCCGCTTAACTCCTATTATCTTGTTTACATTAGCATTTGCTTTCTTATAGCGATCCAAATCTAATCCCGCATTAAGCCCTTCTTTATCATTCCATCTATCTAAAACGGGATCAGGTGTATCAAAACATACCGCATTGTTCACAACACTAGAACCACCCACACAACTGCCTTGTATTACCTGAAACTGAAAGTCCATTGCTTGTTGCAGCGCACCATCTGCATACAGCTTAGATACCATATCTATTTCATCTTCATTAAATTCTGATGGATCAGTAAAGTCTCCCCGTTCTATCATCAGCACACTTCTTCCTCCTTCTATGAGGCCCTTTGCAAGAACCGAAGCTCCCGGGCCACTGCCTATAATAACAACATCTGCAGTTATAGTATCGGTGGTTATATCATGTTCAGTTTGCACCAGCAATTTCTTACGTGGTATAGGTGGGGCTTTTGCAAGTCGTTCTTTCATATTTGGCCGCTCACTAAACGGTATATATCCAATAGAAGGATGCACTTTTTTATCGTTATAATAACCCATATAACATAACTGCTTACCCAACCTGATCATACCTTGTACAAGGTCACGAATAAATTTTGGAGCAAGCCGCAGTGTTACATCCTGATAGAAATGTCTCATCAGAAAATCCTTTCTATCTTCCGGCCGCATATAACTGGAAGGTGGCTTGAAAAAGACTACGGGATATAGTTCAATGGCCGTAAGTGCAAGCTTGGTAATCCATTTACTTTTTGCTTTGAAAGAAGCCATGTAATAATCAACATTATAGGCTACTTCCTTTGGTTTCAATATCTCCTTCTCTCCATGAATTACTACTTCTGCCAAAGCAGCTAAAGCTCTAAATTGCATAGGTGTAAAGTAGGATAACTGATACCTTGCTTTTTGTGCAGACCGATACAGAATTATCAATATTACATTCAAAACAGCATCGAGGATGACTGACATAAGTATAAGGGTACTTACCGGAGTTGACTTCTCCCCCATTTGAATCGCATAATTATTTTTTGCAAAAAAGTAAATCATCAATCCAAATCCTACGCTTATAACCATAACTACCATCATTGTTTCTACCACAATCAAAAACCGCCTTACATCTGCCTTTGCCATAAAACAAAGTCCTGCAAACAAGCCCATCTTTATGACCGAATTGTTCATAAATGCAGGATCAACAATAAATGTATATGGTTTAAGAAAATCAGGCACCCCGATAATTCCCGGCAATAAATAAAGAAATAACCCGGTTAGGTAAATGAAAAATAAAATGCGCAAAAAACCCTTGAGCCTTAGCTCCTGATGGGTCAGTGGAGTTTTATCTGTTGACATGGTGGTGAGTTATGAGTTTAGAGTTATGAGTTTATAGTTAGGAGTTATGAGTTTAGAGTTTAGAGTTTAGAGTTTAGGGTTTATTAAACTGTTCATTATTCAATGTTCATTATTCAATGTTCATTATTCATTGTTCATTATTCATTGTTCATTGTTCACTGTTCACTGTTCATTGTCCACTATTCATTGTTCATTGTTCACATTTTCCCCTGTTCTTTCTTCCAGCTTTCTGTTCCTAACAAACCGTTATCTTTCAATACAGTTCGCAATGTTGGTTCTACACCCGCTTTTATTGCATCATTTTTTATTTTTGCTGTCAGGTCATCATATATGCGTTGGTCAGGTATGCTTTGAATATGAGAAGTCAGTAGTGCTACCGTTTTTAAATATTTCTGCCGGTTGCGCCAAACCAATGTTATAATTCCTGCAGCCAGCAAAGCCAATGTTATTAATATCTGCGTCGCATATTTTTTAATAAAAGTCAGGTTATCTTTTAATTGCGGATTCAGGTCGTCTCTCAAACGTTGAGAGATACCAAGCATAGCAGTATCAATAATTGCTTTGAGCATATTATTGGTTTTGCTGCCAAGCAGCGTATCTCTTAGTACTCCCAGTTTTATACTAACAGAATCGTTAAGAACAGAAGACATAGCATCTTTCAAAATCCTTTGCATTCTTAGGTTGGTTTCATCACCCAGCAGATCGTTTCTAAGTGCAGCAATCTGCATTCGTAATTTAGCACCTAGTAATTCATCTCTTAGCGCTGCCAGTTTTGCTTTTGTAGAATCTCCCACTGCACTTTGCATGGCCTGACTAATTAAGCGATTTAATTTGGCGGTAGTTATGTCATTAATAATACTATCCCGAAGAGAAATAACTTGTTTGTTTGCACTCAACCCTGCATTGCTGATCATAGAATCCAGCAGGTGTTTTAATTGTTCTTTTTCCTGACCATTATTTAATCTTGTAAGGGCACCATCAACAAGGTTGTTACCAATGTCTTTGGTTTTTGAAGACACGCCCAATCCAAGATCACTGCCGATTTTCTCAAAACCTGAGCAACTGAAGAGAAAAAATATACTCAGCAGAATATATAGTCGCACAATAAGGATTGAAGTTTTCATGATTATTCAGATAATGTGTTTATAAACAATTAAAATAAAGGTTAGTGGCTGTCAGCTTCATACAACATTCTGCACTTGTTCGGGCTATACGCTACAAGTCCGGCACAAAGCCACCGCACCAGCCTTCACCGGGCTTTCCGCTCCTATCCCGCATCCCTTCTGCAGCTTATTATTATTGTACTATTTCAACCGCTTCCTTTATTCTTCTATAATAATATTTTCATGAATCAAAATCCACTAAACCCTAAACATTAAACTCTAAACTCACCTCAAATCTCTCAACACCATAGGATCTGGCCTCAACGCATCATCATTCCACCGCAACAACAATTGTGACTGAATGCCGCTTGATGTACCTGGCTTTATATGCAGATAAGTATAAGTTTTATCTAACCGCACATCCGCCATAGACAAGTCATATACTGGCATCCATGTTCCTGTGTTAAAATACCACTTATCACCTTCTTTATGTTGTTCGGGGTTATGTGTATGTCCAAAAACAACAGTAAGTATAGCATCATTCTCTTTACATATTTTTTGAGCAAAAGGAAAAAAGCTTGGCGGTGAACTAAGTCTTGCCATAGCAAGTATCCTGGCGAAGAAATAGGATAACACAAGCGGAGCCATATTTTTCAATAAGTTAATTAATTGGGTACCTATAAAAGTTGAATCTGTAGAGGTAGGCAAATGAACATTTTTATAAATCGCATAACCTGCAATTAATAATGGTAAAATGATAATGATAAAAATATCAAACAGGTATTTAAATACCTCTTTGTACATTTTTTTAGGAATGATGAGAATGGTAAACGGTATGTAATAAAAGAGGTATTTAATTGCTAAAGGAAACCTTTCTCTGATAAGCAAAGGCAGAATTTTTTGAGTAGGCCTTACATTGTCAAGAAATGGATAAGCTAGTTCTAACCTATTGATAAGGTAGCGGTTTAAGAATGAACCAAAGGGCAGGTTGAGTTGCTTTCCATCTTCAACTACAGGTGAACCTTTAACTTCGGTTATGTTCTCAAAAACGTGACCATGAGTAACATAAATTTTGCCGTCTATTGTAATTGAGTCGTCAAAAAACAAAAGGTTTTGCATAAACAAATTTGTATTACCCAAAGCCCCATTTGCCGATGCAAATTCAGCAAGCAGATAACGTAAATAATTTCTTACCGCTGCCCAGTACCATTCTAAATCATGATTGCCTTTTAATATATACAATTGGTTACCCTCTTTTAGCCAATAAGCCAATTGCTGAAATAATATTTTATGACCATAAACACACTTGTGAAGTTTCCAAACAGACTTATAATCGTCTGTTCGAAGCCCAAAATCCCTTTCCTTTTTTGAAATACAGTTTTTGAGTTCTTCCTCTGTTTTATGGATGCCAATATTTTGAAGCATATTTTTCCATGCAGTAAAATCTGATAGAGAGGTTGGGTAATTTCTAATCCTAAGGAAATCTATAAAATCACCATTTATGATAAGAATAGATTTCTTATCTTTTTGTCTGTCTACTAAATGCTGAATAAATCTTGCACAGGAATCATCTGCATAGAAATTTTCTGTGCCATCGTAGTTATTATCTTCCTGCAGACCTGCCGATAAATGCAGGTCGCTAATTACTACTACTTCTTTTCCTTCAGAAAAGAGGTTAACTAAGGGCTGACCATAATTTTCACTTCCTTGTATGAACTCATTTGTACTCATACGGAACAGTTATTTGGTTTGGTGATACAAATTACACAAAATCATTTGTATCCAGAAATAAAATATACACCAAAGCCATTGAAAAATGTATAAAGGGATCCATTATATTAATCGTCAAACAAGTACTTATTGAAAAATTAATCTTCGTCAGATTAAAAATAGAATCTTAGTTTAGTATTTCTAATTTGCTTATTAAAAATGAAACATATTCTAAAAAACGACGCTGTTGACTGGAAAATAGTATTTGATCCCAAAAATCTTATACTTATATTAATAGGAAGCAGTCTTGCAGTATTGGCTATGAAGGGTTTTATGATACCCAATAGATTTATGGATGGTGGCATAACGGGGATATCAATTTTACTCCATGAAATTTTTCATATCAATATCAGCTTTTTGGTTATTGCACTAAATGCTTTGTTTATTTATCTTGGTTATAAACGAATTGGAAAAACGTTTGCTGTGCAAACCACTATTGCAGTTATACTTCTTTCTATAGGTTTATTGTTCATAGATATTAATCCTATAACCAAAGACAAATTATTGATAGCTGCATTTGGTGGTATACTAATAGGTACAGGCGTTGGATTGGTTATAAGGGGCGGAGGTGTAATTGATGGTGCCGAAGTAATTGCAGTATTTACCGGAAGGAGAACAGGTTTTTCTAATAGTGAAATCATCATGCTTATTAATACAATTATTTTTGCTGTAGCAGCATTTCAGTTTGGAATTGAAACCGCCATGTATTCTATTATTACCTATTTTACTGCTACACGTGCTACCAACTATGTCGTTGATGGTATTGAAGAGTTCACGGCCATGAATATCATTTCATCAAAACATGAAGAAGTAAAAAATTACCTTGTAAATGAATTAGGCAAAGGTATTACGGTCTATAAAGGAGAACGGGGATATTTACCAGGCAGTTTTGATGTAAAAACACCAAGCGATATTATTGTTACTATTATTACAAGGTTAGAAATTAAGCAAATACAGGAAGCCATTACAGAAATAGATCCTAAAGCATTTGTGTACGTACATAGTATAAAAGAAGCTAGTGGTGGCATATTAAAAGCTAAGGCACATGCAAAATAAAAAAGACATGCAAAACTTTGTGTTAAGCTTACTGAAAAAAAAGCTTAACCAAGATTATTATTTTCATAATGACCATCATACACTCTATGTATTGGATAGAGCTACAGAAATTGCTAAACATGAAAAGTGTACAGCAGCCGAAATTGAACTAATTAGAGTTGCTGCTTTATGGCATGATACAGGTTACATAAATATTTATTATGGCCACGAAGAGGAAAGTTGCAAATTAGTAAAGTTATATCTTCCTGATTTTGGATTCAACAATGAGGAAATTGATATTGTATGTGGAATGATTATGGCCACTAAAACACCACAATCACCCAAGAATTTACTGGAACAAGTAGTAGCCGATGCAGACCTTGAATATTTGGGAACATCAGTTTCTGAAAAAACTGCTATGTTATTATTTAAGGAACTTAAACATTTATACCCATTGCTTACCGAAGACAAATGGAATGAAACACAAATTAATTTCCTGAAAAATCACCAATATTTTACTAACTATTGTAAAACTACAGCCGAACCTGTAAAACAAGCTTACTTAAGGAAACTAATAAAAGACTTAAAATAAAACTGAAGAAAAATAAATACATCAATAGCTATCAGCTTCAAAACAAAGTGTATAGCTTTTACCTAAAGTGAATTAAGTATCTTTTTATTTTCATCAATTCTTAACTAATCATATGTCGTTAGAAAGTATTCTGGCAATAATTATTTGCAGTGTATTGCGAAAAAAAATGCAAACTAAAAAGCAGTGGCCTAAATGGGACAGGTTGCTTATTCTTGGAATTGCTTCTGCTATTTCGCTCATTGTACTCAACATTATTTTTAAAAATTACAGCCAATTAATAATGTGGTTAGGGCACCTCCTTATTTTCGCTATCCTCTATTTAGTGTTTAGCAAAAAAGAATTTCATTTTACCAAACCATTTATTTACTCTTTTCTGCCAATGATTATTATTTCATTTGTTGGTAGCGTTACCGAATTAGTAAACAGAAAATTCTACAATGAGTGGGATAACTACTTTGACATAGGACTTTTTTTTGCACAACTATTGGGGCTCATTATGTGGCTTATAACCAGGAAGCAAATGAAAGCACTGGAAAAAGAGCGATTGAAATTGGAGGAGATAGAAAGAGAAAATAAAATTACTGAAAAAATAAAGGCTCAGCTTGAAATAGAAGTTGCCGACCGAACAGCAGCACTTCTTTTGCAAAAGGAAGAACTTGAACAAACACTATCGGAACTTAAGTCAACACAGGCCTTGTTAATACAGTCAGAAAAAATGGCAAGCCTGGGAGAACTTACCGCAGGTATTGCCCATGAGATTCAGAACCCAT
>JANPGE010000200.1:0-61663 GCA_031423805.1 Segetibacter sp.
TTGTTACCATACTCTATTATCCAACCCCGTTCATTGTTACCTATAATAAGTTTCATATCACTTACATCGGTTGTTATTATCCCTTTACCCATACTCATTGCTTCTAACATTTTTGCCGGAATCTGCATTTGTGTAGATGGAATAGGTGTTTGAATAATAGGGACAACATCAACCATTTTCAACAATCGGGGCATATCATTATTTGGTACAAAACCTAATAAATGACATCTTTCTCCTAATACATTTTTTGCATGCCTGAATTCAATATTTTCAGGATCACCGGCAAGTACCAAATGCCAGTTTTGTGCAGCGGGCAATAACATTGATTCTAGTACCGAGGATAAGCCATTGTAATACACCGGCCTTCCAGCAAACAACATAAGAGGTGCATCTACAGGTAGTGAATATGCTTTACGCAGTGTTGCTTTGTCTTCATACAAAGATGGATTAAAAACAGCAGCATCAGGTCCATGAAGTACAATCTCTCCACCATACCTCTTTTGCAAAGAAGTACAAACAACTGATTTATATTTTGCAAAGCGGGTAAACGGATGCATTAACCTGTTATAAACCGGATTAATAGGATAATATTTATGTCTTACCAATTCCTTTACCCCATTGCCAATACCCGAATCCCATAACTCATTATCTTCTGCATCTAACAGAAGCCGTCTTTTAAATCCAAAATTGCTGTATAACAAAGCCGGAAACAATGTTCCCCAAAGGGGTTTAAAAGAATAGGCGACATCGCCTGTAGCCATCTTTGCAAGTTTTCTTCCATTAATAATAACCCACCTTATATCATGATGACTTTTTATGGTTTTATATTCAAATGCATCTCTATAAGGTTCGTAAACTTTGTCAGTATAATATGTTAATCCAAGCACTTCCACATCGTGCCCTAATAGCTGAATTGCTTTGGCTATTGGTGCTGCCCTAACTATAGGGTTAGAAGATAAATGATGAACAAACAAACTAACTTTCATCTATATCTTATTGCGCCAGATGGGTGGTAAATTTTCGGTAATTTCTATTTCTCCAAACTCTTTGCTTTCTCTTGCACCAGCTTTTTTAACCCATTCTACCATTTTACTTAAACCATCTTCAAGCGGAGTTACAGGTAAATTTTTGAATGCTGCTTTTATTTTAGAATGATCGCTATAAGCTACCATTACTTCATTTCGGGCTTCGGCTTTTATTATAGGATGATTAGGTTTATCTAATAATTTTTTAACAGCATCAGAAAGTTCAATTACGGTAAATGGGATATCAGCCCCTACATTATACACCTGACCATAAGCAGATGGTGTCCATGCAGATTCGGCCATTGCACCTACTATATCTCCCACATAGCTAAATGCTCGTTGCTGCATACCATCACCAAATATTGTTAGTGGTTTGTCCTGCAAAATCTGATTCATGAAAATGCCTACAACATTGCGGTACTTGTCTCCAATGTTTTGGAATTCGCCATATACATTATGCGGTCTGAATATTACATAATTCAATCCAAACATATGCTGTGCATTTTGCAAATCCATTTCTACTGCGTATTTAGCAATACCATAGGGGTCTTCGGGCATGGGAGTCATTGATTCCAACATGGGTGTCTGCCCTGCACCATATACTGCTATAGAACTTGTAAATACAAAACACTTCACTTTATGATTTACAGATTCATTTATTAAATTAATACTACCTATTAAATTATTATTGTAGTTAAACCTTCTTATAAAATGACTTAAACCTTCTGCAGCATAAGCTGCTAAATGATAAACATAAGTAAACTTGTAAGTAGAAAATATTTCAGCTAATAAAGCTGAATCCATAATTGAGCCTTTTATAAAAATAGCTTCGTTTGGTATATTCTCTTCAAAACCACCCGACAAATCGTCTAATACAACAGGCTGAAGATGATCATACTTTAATATTTCCCGTACAAGATGAGCACCTATAAAACCAGCCCCTCCGGTAATTAATACGTTTTGCTTCATGAGTATTTTTTTAATAAAATAAAAAAAGACAATTTAGTTTATTGCCTTTTTTTTGATAAAAATTATTGTAAAACTTTTTTGATATAATATTCGTGAACTGCAGATTTGGTAACTTCATAGTTATAGGAATTAGCCAGTTCAAATCCTTTTTTGCGTACATCTTTTAGCATAGATTGCTTCTGTTCAAAATTATCAATCAAATCAAAAACAAAATTGCACATTCGGTATGCTTCATTGTTTGGAAATACAAAAGCATTTTCACCATTTTTCATATAATCTCTAGGGCCAAAACCTTCGTAACATATACTTATACATCCCGCTGCCATAGCTTCTACACAAGAAGCATTAAATGACTCAAAGGTATTGGTGGCAATATAGAATGTTGCATTTTGCATGAGTGCAGCAACTTCTTTATGTGTTTTTCCCTTTAAAACTATCAGCTTCCATTTTGACTTAAAAATAGAAGTAAGCCCAGATGGGTTAATGACTTTTAACCTATCACTTATTACCCTTTTTACAATTCCAAAATCCTGTTGGTAAAATTTAGGAAAGATAAGTATCGACTTTTCCCGTTCGTCTAACAATCTTTCTTCTTTAAGAAAATACGGAGCAACAAATGGAGGAATCATATCTGCCTGTAAGCCTGTAAACTGTTCTATGATAGGCATCATGTGTGGCATGATACCTATAGCGCTTTCAAAACCAAGTGAAACATGTGTTTCATCGTCCGGCATCATTTCAAACAAAAAAGATGAAGCCTGAACAAAAAGAATTTTTCTGCACTTTAATTTCTTTAATCCTTTAAAATTTACAGCAACTTCTGGAACAACTAATATATCTGAAGGGTTAAGCGTAAAATGTTTTGTCCAATAAACTACAGGGACTTTTATATCTAACCATTCAATTTTAAAATCCTTTTTTTCATGAATAATAGATGCTTTATAACCCAACTGATTTAATGCCAGTACATGATGATATATAATACCTTGTCCCCAGCTTGGTGTATTGCTATCCGGGGCCATGTAGTAAATGTTAGGGCTAGTTGCCATTGCCAGAAAATATTTTCATTAGCTTATGATGAATTCTGTAACCCAACAACTTACGGGCTTTGTTAACTTCATTATCTAAATAATAAAGTTCTCTGTAATCATTTATAAAAGGGGCAAAATGCTCCTTCAAAACCATTGCCCTCTCCTCTTCTATTAAATGCAATTGAGTTGAACTTATGCCACCACTATCAAAATCGGCTACTAATACATTAACATGCTTATAACTGCAATTGTATTTACAAACGGCGAGTACAAAGAATACCCAATCAGAAACTATTTTAAAATCTTCTCTGTACAACCCCACAAGATTAAATAAACTTCTCTTAATTAATGTGCAGGGATGTGGTAACGAATTGATATAAAAAAATTTGAAACTTAAAATATCAGGAAAAATTCCATTCCGCTTTTTGTCTACATCTGATACCTGGATATTGCCGAATATTAAGTCTGAATTATTGCCAGAAGAAATTAGTTGTTGTAATGGATTCTTATCTAATAAAATATCACCGCTGTTTAAAAACAACAAGTATTCACCGTTTGATTTAGCAATGCCTTTGTTCATGGCATTGTAGATACCTGTATCTTTTTCGGAAATAGCTACTTGTATTTGTTGAGCATACTTCGTCAAAATAGATTTGCTCTCATCTATTGAATCTCCATCAATTACAATAAATTCTATTGGCTTATAGGGCTGCCTTAGAACAGAGCCAATTGTTTTTTCAAGCCCTGCGGCGTTGTTTAAATTAACCGTTATAATTGATATCAGCGGGTTGTTCATTAGGCCTTTCAGGATTTTCTTTGTTGAATTTTATACAAAGAATACATAGCTGATGTTTGATACCATGCCCAAAATAAAGAAAGAAAAAGCCCAAGAAATTTATCCCTAAAGCCTTTCAATGTCCAGAATGATTTTTTAAATTCTCTATATGGTGCAAGTAGTACCTCTTTAAAAGAAGTTCTAACACCAAGATTATAACGATCTATACCCTCGTTTATCAAATACCTTTTGTGTTTTCTTATAAAAACTGCCCAACTGTTCATCCAATAATGATGAAGGACATTGGTTTCATTGCTGTTAAGAGAAATATCAATTGCACTAAAACCGGGCTTAAGTTTTCGACCATAATGAACAACCGGATCAAAATCAAAACGATGCTTATTTACCAGAAAAAATTTTTGATTACGACCACCCCATACAGTTCCCCTTAGCCTTGTTTTTTTAAAGTAAAACTGCCAGGGAACCCTTATTGCGCCAATTGATTGTTGATCTTTAATTTCATTCAATTTAGCCAAAACATCATTCACCAAACTTTCATCGACTACTTCATCAGGATCAATAAATACTACCCAATCATTTTTAGTATAATGCACTACTTCAGTCTGTATCATTTCGCAACTAGGGACGGGTTTGCGATGATAGATTTGACTCGCATATTGCTCGGCTATTTTTATTGATCCATCACTAGAACCCAAGTCAGTATAATGTACATCATCGCAAAAACTAACCGATTGAAAGCATGCGGGTAGAAGTTTTTCTTCATTAAAACCTACAATCATTACAGAAATTGGAAACTTGTTCACTTAATAGAGCTTACAATTTTTGTTTTGCTATGATGATGAACTGATCTTGTAAAAAAGGAAGCTTCCTTGCTATTCTATACAACTTGCTTCGTGGATGTACTAACGTACAATAGTTTAAAGCGTATGTATTAAAACCAAATTTTTTAAATAATTTCTTTAATCCAGCCGGTGTAAAATGCCAGAAATGCTGATCAGGAACCCATGCATACCATTTCTCTTTCCTAAATCTTGGAAGCAGTGCTTTGTAATTGGTTTGGGTAAGCATAATACTGCCGTTACCCGTTAAAATGGATTTAATTTTTTCTATAAACGCATAAGGGTCTTCAATGTGTTCATACACATGAGACATCATAACCAAATTAAATTTATTATCAGTAACCCCATCATCAAAATAAACATTCTTAACATTCAAACCTTTCTTTAATGCTCTTGTAGCTGCAGTTGTACTTGGTTCAATACCTTGAACATTATTAAATCCTAATTTCCTAACCTCGTCTAATAGTATTCCTTCACCGCATCCTATTTCAAGAATTGCTGCATTAATATCAAAATTATCAGCAATCATTTTTGCCTGCAATCTAATAAGCATTTGCCAATCGGGTTGCAGATCCTGTATAAAAGTTAGCTTTTCTGCTTTCTCCTTATTTTCACCTGAATGAAAATCCATATTCTCATAATCAGGTATTACAGGTGGTGGGTTTGTAAAGGCTATTTTACATTTAGCGCATTCTAATATCTGATAATCGTTTGTTTGCAATACAAGATTGAGACGGGTATTACCACAAAGTTTACAAGCACCATAATCAGTAATCATAATTAAGAAACAGGAAAGCTAACAACCATAAGAATTATGGTTAACTTTTAATTTTTAGGGCTATTTTATTCAACAACAAATGTAATTTATCCCACTTACGCAGTGGATACATAATGCGGTGAGCATCTATAAGGGTTGCATAAGGAGAGTTGGTAAATGAGCCCTCGACATATTTTTTATGTAAAAATTCATTTTCAACTCTATATGCATTCATTTTATATGGATTACCCCATTGAGAGGGATCTCTGTATATTTCAATTTTATTTTTAATTGCTAGTAAAGATAATATAGATTGATCGTGACGATGATCTTTAAAGTCCTCAAAATTAGTTAACCCACATACATTAGGTTCGTCTGTAATAATACGCTCATTACTTGCAAAATGTAACCAATCGGAAACTAATTTTATATTAGCATTATTCTTTTGTAATGCAAGGTAACATGCAGCAATCTGATATCCTTTATGATACTCATCTGTATCACAATTCATGTAGTAGAAACAATCTCTTTTAGTCCAGGTACTGTTTTTGTGATTGTCGTTACTAAATAATGCTATACCATTTTTTTGTACAATTTTTACAATAGGGGTTATATCATTTACAAAACGAGATCCTGAATCAACATAAAATAGTATGTCACCTTCTGCCATTTTACTTAATTGGTGGAGAATAATAAATGGTTTCCAAAGCCAAAACCCTGCTCCTCTCTTTTGATCAAGTATTTTTTTATTTTCTTCGTAAAATTTTCTTTGCTTTTTTAACCATTCCTCATTATATGAGTACACTTTATTGACTCCATAATTAAGGGCAGATTGCTTTAATATTTTTTGACTCCTGAAATATTTTTTATCAGCAAATGAAATTAAAGTTACACTCACTATCTAACTTACTTATAGTTTTAAAGAAAATAAGAATTAATCAATTTTCTTTATAACGCATATTTGCGACCAGAAATGTATGTACTCAATATTGCCTTTTCCAAAATCCAAATTTTTAAATAGTGATTGAAAAAAATTGTCCATATCAGCTCTGTGATTTACCATTTTCACTGATGCATCATTTAAATCCATGCCTGGCCACCCGCCTACTTTAATATCATTTTCCAGATTTTCTTCCAAATAAGTACAGGCAAGGTCTTCAATAATATAAAAACTACCCTTGGGCATTCTATCAAATATTAATTCAAAAGATTTAATGGTAAGTTCATTTACATGGCTACCATCATCTAAAACAATTTTGATTTCAGGATGGTCTTTAAATATTTGATCTAATATATCTGGAGAAGACTGACTACCTATATAAGTTGTTATTCTGTTTTCTTTAAATGCAGTTTCCGGATTAATATCTAAACCAATTATAGTTCCATTTCTAAAATAATCCCGGAAAGTACGAAGGGAGGACCCATCTCTAATGCCTATTTCCAACATTTTTATGTTAGCAAATCTTAACGGTGAAAAATAGAGGTGGTAGATATCCAGATAGTTTTTTCCGGCAAATGAATGGTGTTCATTTACTTTATCTGTTCCATTTTTTTTGCCACAATCGCTTAGAGTTAAAGAGTTATCACTCTTTTTAAAAAACGACTTTATTAAACTCAACATAAGTATTAATTTATTTTTTTAATTTATTAATAACCAACCATTCTTTTTTGCGTTAAAAACCAATCCCGATTTAATAGTTATACCATCAAAAATAATTACAATTTGATTGCTTGTTTCACCATAAAAGTGGTGACCGGGGTCAGACAAACCTATTTTAAGGTGAAAAATACCACTATTCATATTTTGAGGTAAATTGATGGCATAATCTAATTGAAAGTCGCCTTTTGATATTTTTTTTGTTACTCCGCTTACATGCCCAGGGGAATAAAATGCTAAGGGATACTCCTCATCATCAAATAAATTAGCCTGCATTTCTATTGGCAAATCTTCTTGTGCCGAACCTATAATACTTATATTTAAAACTGCGTCACTTTCCAGTTTAATATGATTATTGGTTAAACCGTTAATCAAAATAGTATCAACATTTATTCTTACATCTGTACTTTTAAATGCTATTTTATCAATACTTGTTTCTTTACTTCCTCTGTTATAAATATCAATTGAATCTTCGATAGTACCACTATGAACAAGCAGACCGTTTTCCAGAATAATGCCTTTATCACATATTTTTTTTAAGGCCGGTAAATTATGACTTACAAATAATACAGTACGTCCCTGATTGTTGCTTACATCCTGCATTTTACCTAATGCTTTTTTCTGAAATTCAACATCGCCTACTGCAAGAACTTCATCAACTATTAATATTTCAGGCTCAAGATGAGCAGCAACTGCAAATGCTAATCTAACATACATACCACTACTGTAGCGTTTTACAGGAGTATCTATATATCTTTCTACCCCTGCAAAATCAACAATATTATCAAATTTCCTTTTTATTTCGTGTCGGGTCATTCCTAAAATAGCCCCATTAAGAAAAATATTTTCTCTTCCGCTTAATTCAGGATGGAAACCTGTACCAACCTCCAACAGACTTGCAATTCTACCTTTGATTTTTATGTTGCCGGTTGTAGGTGTGGTAGTGCGGCTAAGAATTTTTAGCAGGGTACTTTTTCCAGCACCGTTACGACCCACAATACCTAACACATTACCCTGTTCTACTTCAAAATTTATTTCCTTTAAAGCCCAAACATAATTACTTGAACCTTTAGTTGTGCGGTCATTTTCCTCACCAATTTTAAAAAAAGGGTCTTCCTTACCCTGTATCCTATGCCATAGTCTATTAAGATCATGACTGAGTGTTCCGGTTCCTACACTACCCAATCTATATTGCTTACTTAACCCTTCAACTTTTATAACAGTGCTCATTTATGACTTTATACGGTATTTGAAATTTCAAACACTTTTGTGCTGCTAATCACAAGGATTGCTTTTAGCAAAAAGATTGATTTTGTATTTTGTTTTATTTAATGAATACATTTAAAAGTATTAAACTAACTCCACTAAACGGTATCCATGAAACTCTTTTCCACCTTATTAAATAATAAGAGTCCCACAAATAAAGCGCATAAAATAAAAAATGCGCTGTATCCTAAACTTAAGATATTAAAACTACCACGTCCAAATATTGCAAATCTGAAAGCTTCAACAATAGGACTTAAAGGGTTCCATTGTATCCAGGAAGCATAACTTTTACCTTTGATAAAAGAGAGTGGATAAGCTACGGGAGTTGCATACATAAGTAATTGTACAGCAAAACTAATTAATATGGTAAAGTCGCGGTACTTAGTAGTTAGTGAGGAGATTATAATACCAGCCCCTAAACCCAGTGCAGCCATCATAAGAACTAAAACAGGTATCAGGAACCATGTAGTACTGATATGCAACGGGGCACCTAAAAATAAATTGCAATACACAATCATTAAAACTAAAAGCATAAACTGTATTCCAAACTTAACCATGTTAGATAAAACTACAGATAGAGGTAAAACAAGCCTAGGAAAATATACTTTTCCAAAAATGCCTGCATTAGCAACAAAGGTGTTTGATGTAGCATTAAGACAACTGGCAAAATAATTCCAGATAGTAATACCACTCATATAAAAAAGAAATTTAGGTTCTACACCATCGGTAGGTATATTAGCTATTTTACCAAATACCATTACAAAAATTATTGTAGTAAAAATAGGTTGAACAAAATGCCATACAGGACCTAAAATTGTTTGTTTAAATTGTGCAACAAAATCACGTTTTACAAAAAGTACAAGCAGATCCCGGTAATGCCATATTTCTTTAAGATTAATATCAAAAAGACCTGTTTTAGGAGATAAGACCATATCCCATTGCTCAGGATTATCAGTTTGTATAATTTCGGACTTTGTATGGTTAGATAAAATATCGTTCATTAATGTAGGATATGATTAGTTCAGGTTTAGGGCTTGTAATAGGTTTTCCTTATATCTGGAATATCCAAAGTGTTCTACAACCCTTTTATGATCAGGTATAATTATTCTATTCTTTTCAATTGTATTTCTAATAGCATTTGTTACCTCAGACTGGCTATCGGGATCAACTAACTGACCAAAAAGTCCATTTGCCAGGGCATCTAAACTTCCATCTTTATTGCCCCCAATTACCGGAATACCATAGAAAAGTGATTCAATAAAAATGATACCGAACCCTTCTTTTATACTTGGCATAACATACAAGTCTGCAAGTTTTATATGTGCAGATAATTCTTCTTCTGCAACATAACCGGTAAGAATAATTCTGTTTTCGAGTTTATATTCTTGTGTCAGTTTATCAATCCACTGCTTTTCAGCTTCATCATATTTTCCGGCTATCAGATAAACCAGATTTGGAAAATCAAATTTCAGTTCATTCAATGCTACAATAACTTTTTCATATCCTTTATGCCTGTCATGGGCAGAAAGCCTGCTAAGTGTGAGCATAATTATGTTTTGGCGGGAGATCCCATACCTACTTAGTAAAACAGAATTTTTAGGCTCGTCATTTGGTTGTGGAAGAAATGGATCAAGACAGTTATTTACCACAATACACTTGTCTGCATCAACCTTATGAATATCTACTATTTTTTGTTTGGTGAAACTACTAACACAAATAATGGTATTGCACTTTTTTAAACAATTATTTTTAAAACTGCCAAAAGGCTTCCATACTTCTATACCATGTGCAAACAATATTAATTTTACTGAAGGTTTTAGTAATTTGATAAGGTACCCAAACAACAAGAGATTAACATGGCTCAGGATAATATATTCAGCGCAAATTCCTGTACTTAGAGCTTTAACCCCAAATAATAATTTGTTGCCATTAAAAGCTTTAAAGATATTGTTTGGGAAATATTTAGAATCAAAAACTGCTTTATTATCATGCATAGCATAAACAGATAAATCAATATTATTTGCTCTTGAATATTCATAAAAAGATTTTCCTGCTATTTTACAAACCTTTTCAATACCACCTGTTGCCGAAAAAATTTTAAGTGTAAGAAATAGTAACTTTTTTGAACCCATCTACAGGTTTATTTTTATTACTTTTTAGAAAAAAATGTAACTATTTTTTGAATAATTGTTTTTGGCTTTTTCTTTTTTTCTGCATATCCATAATTATAAGACATATTGTAATTAAACCCATATCCATAACCATATCCGTAACCATACCCATAGCCATAACCATAGTAAGAATTTACTCCACTAAGCTTTACATCATTTACCAATAAATTTATTTGAGGAAATGCTTTGCGAACGTATAATTCATTCACATACTCCATTTGCTTTTTAGGAGTGTAGCGTTGTCTAACCAAATAAACTGTAGTATCTGCAAAACGACTTAAAACCTTAGCATCACTAACAAGACCTACGGGTGCAGAGTCAATAATAATAAATTCGAACTGTTCTTTAAGATAGACAAATAATTCATCAATTTTTTTATCCATCAATAATTCTGAAGGATTTGGTGGTACCGGGCCGGCCGGTACTATATACAAATTGCCTATTTGACCTACAGGCACAGGTAGCTCTTCTTTGGTTGCATCGCCAATGATGTAATTACTAATGCCCTTTCTATCTGATAAACCAAGTGTTTTAGATATTTTAGGCTTTCGAAGATCCAGTTCTATGATTACTGTTTTTTTATTAGCAATGGCCCAAACTGCACCTAGATTCATGGAAGTAAAAGTTTTTCCTTCACCAGCCATAGAAGATGTAACCAATATTACCGGGTTAGAAACATTTGAAATAAAATATTGCAGATTTGTTCGTGCAACTCTAAATTGCTCTGCAATCATACTTCTGTCTTTTTCTCCTATTACTACCTCCCGATCTCTCATTTTATGGTGAGAAATTTCACCGATAATGGGCATATCAGTATACCGTACAATATCCAATCTGGTTGAAACCTTATCGTTTAATAAATCTCTTAGGTAAATTAAAAAAACAGGTATTAACAGGCCTAATATTAACGCCATTCTATAAATACCTGCCGTATCAGGACTTATAGGCAACCAGGAAGATATTGCCGGATCAACAGATGAGGAATTAGAAGTACTACTCGCCATAGTAATTGCAGATTCTTCTCTCTTCTGCAATAAAAATAAGTACAATTTTTCCTTTATACCTTGTTGTCTTCCTATTTCATTTAACTCTCTTTCTTTTGAAGGCAATTCATTAATTTTTGCTTTTAACAGATTGGCTTCATTTTTTAGATTTTTTATTAAAGCATATTCATTTTTTCTTAGGTTACTTAAATTTTCTATAATATTAATCCTTATTTTATCCAGTTGATTTTCGATATAAGCTATACGGGGGTTTCCTTCTTTTGCACCATTTTTAAGCGCTCCTTCTCTTTCTAAAACCTGATTATTGTAGTTGATTACTAGCCCGCCAAGAGTTGGATCATCTATACCAAGTGTAGAAGGCACCAAAGAATATTTATTGGATGAATTGGTTACATATCTGTCAAGCATATCAATTACCTGAAGTCTTACCTGCTGATCATTTAATTTTTCAACTTTACCTTTATACTCTTCATATTCGCTTCCCCCCTGTATGTTAATATCCACTATTTCATTTCCCTGTTTATAATCCTGCAATCTTTGTTCTACCTTACCAAGTTCATTGGTTAATAAAATAAGTCTTCCATCAATAAATCTAACAGTATTATCAACTACTTTATTTTTATTTTCAATGGTAGCTGCATTATAAGCATTTACTAATTCATTTAATATATCCTGACCCTTTTGTGGTATTTCAGTTGTAATTGTAATGCGTAGTATACTTGCCTGTGCATTCAATTGCCTTATATTAAGACCCGGAGCAACATAAGACGCAGTTTGAAATGGTGGTTGCCAGGCAATAATATATTTATATTCAGGATTTATGGCTGCGGGGTTGTTTATATTAATTTTAAAATCCCCTTGCCATCCATGTATCAATTCGCCTGTCTGATACCATTGAGAAGAAAGACCAAGCACCTGAAACCTATGATTTTTATCGAACTTTAAAGTGATTGCAAAGGCAATATTTGAATCCTTTTTAGTCACGCTTTCATAAGTGTAAAAGGAATTTTTATAAAGCTCTGTTCTTTTAAGATTACCCTCTACAATATATTGAGTGTTTAGTTGCAAGGCCTTTACAACCCTTGTCATTAGGGTTGAAGATTTTAAAATTTCTATTTCGTTAGATAAATTAGTTTTGGATTTATAAATAACAATTTCGTCTAATGCTTCTGCCCCACCGCTACCCCCACGGCTGTTTTTGTCATCTTTTATAAGAATTGAGATGTAAGAATTATAATTAGGAATTTGATATCTAAGGTAAATATAAGCAACCGCTATACTAAGACCTACTGATAATACAAATAAGGGTAAGTAAATAATGTATTTAAAAATTAGCTCTTTTGGACTAAGTTTTACTTTATCATTTTTACCTATGGCCGAATACTCGCTGTTTTTAGACACTTAAAAATTCTATTTAGTAATATTTAAAACTAAAACAAAAACTGTACTTATTACGGATAAAACACTTGTAATAACAGAAAGGTTTCTTAATAATGCCTGATCATTGCTTATAGCTTTTGCCTTATTAGGCTCCACATATACAATGTCATTTTGTTGCAAATTAAAATAAGGAGAATTGAAAGAGTTCATGGAAAGCAAATTTATTTGGCCAAATTCCCTTTTGCCATTTTTTTCTCTTATTACCATTATATTATCTCTTCTTCCAAAAGGGGTAATATCACCTGTTAAGCCTATCACCTCTAATAGATTAACCTTGCCTTCTACAATATTAAGTACTGTTGGCCTGTTTACTTCTCCCATTACAGTTACCCTAAAATTAATAAACTGTACAGACACAACCGGGTCCGTAACATATTTTGATATTATTTTTGTTACAGTATCCACAATTTGTGATCGTCGAAAGCCACTGACTTTTAATTTACCCAATTGCTGAAATTTGATAGAACCATCCGTTTCTACTAAGTATCCTTCTGAACCACCAATTCCATTATTAACATTTGTACGGTTATAAGGAGCTGTAGATGCAGGATCTAATGCAGATACAGTAATTAAAAGTCTGTCACCGGGTTGTACTATCGGTTCGTAATTATTAACAATGGTAGCAAGTGCAGAATCTTTTCTTTCGTTGAAGTATATTGTATTTATCAATTTAGATTTTGCATTGCATGCCAAAGTACAGCAGATTATAATAAAGTAAATCCAGTTTTTCAAATTGAAATAAAATCGCTTGTTCATCTGATTGTTATTTTAATAGTTACAGCTTCGCCTCCTCAGTCACATAGTGAGTTGATAAAACATACAATAAAAAATTTTGAGGAGATTTCTATACCCCCACAAAACGCTAAAATAAATTAAAATTGATAAGGGAATGGTTTTGTAAATAGTAATTGAGTATGCGTTATATCCACTTTGTGAATCAATAAATTTTATTCGTAGCAAATATAAATTTTACAACCCAATAATTTAGATTACAAATGAAACTAAACGAAAAGTTTTTCTAAAAAAACATGTTATAAAATTAATAATAATTTATGCTTAGGCTATTATTTAGATTCGAGTATATCATATTAAAAAAGCCCTACAACCAAATGCAGGGCTTTCTTAAAAATTATAATAACGAATGAATTATTAATCTTCTACTTTCAACTTTCCTTTTTGCTTAGCCATCACTTCTTCTGCCACATTGTTTGGTGCAGGATTATAATGACTAAATTCCATGGTAGATGTTGCACGGCCACTACTTAATGAACGAAGCTGGGTAACATAACCAAACATTTCGCTTAATGGAACTTTAGCTTTGATTACTTGTAACCCGCCACGGCTATCCATTCCTTCCAACATACCACGTCGACGGTTAAGATCACCTGTTACATCACCCATGTATTGATCTGGAGTTGTTACTTCAACTTTCATAATAGGTTCTAGCAATGTTGGTTTAGCTTTCTTTCCGGCTTCGCGGAAACCACCTCTTGCACAAAGTTCAAAACTCATTGCATCAGAGTCAACTGCGTGGAAACTACCATCATAAACACGTACTTTCATACTTACCACCGGGTAAGCAGCGAGTACACCTGTATTCATTGAGTTTTCAAACCCTTTAATTATAGCAGGAACAAATTCACGGGGAATCGATCCACCAAACAAATCGTTTACAAACTGAAATGATCCTTTTCCTTCTTTCAAAAACTCTTCGTCGGCAGGTCCTATTTCAAAAAGAATGTCCGCAAATTTACCACGACCACCGGTTTGTTTTTTAAGGGTTTCTCTATGTTCTACAGTTTTTGTAAATGCCTCCTTGTAAGCAACTTGTGGTGCCCCCTGATTTATTTCAACCTTAAACTCACGACGCATACGGTCTATTATAATTTCAAGGTGCAATTCTCCCATACCACTAAGAATAGTCTGACCAGTTTCCTCATCAGTTTTTACTCTTAAAGTAGGATCTTCTTCAACAAGTTTGGCAATAGCCATACCCATTTTATCGACGTCTGCCTGTGTTTTAGGTTCTATAGCAACAGAAATAACCGGTTCAGGAAAGGTCATACTTTCTAATGTAATCGGATGCTTTTCGTCGCACAAGGTATCACCGGTCTTAATATCTTTAAATCCTACTGCTGCACCAATGTCACCTGCTTCAATAAAATCAACAGGGTTTTGCTTATTGGCGTGCATCTGCATTATACGGCTTATACGTTCGTTTTTACCTGTACGAACATTCAATACATAGCTTCCGGAATCTAAACGTCCTGAATATGCCCGGAAGAATGCTAAGCGACCTACGAAAGGATCTGTCATAATCTTGAATGCCAAAGCACTAAATGGTTCCTTAGGATCGCAATGACGAATTACTTCTTCATCAGTGTCAGGATTGATGCCTTTGATAGCTTCAATATCCATTGGACCAGGTAAATATCTTACCACTGCATCCAAAGCGGTTTGAACACCTTTGTTTTTGAAAGAAGAACCACACATCATTGGAATGATTGAAAGGTCAATGGTTGCTTTACGAATAGCTTCATGAACTTCATCTTCAGTAATTGTATTAGGATCATCGAAGAATTTCTCTAACAATTTGTCATCATACTCGGCCACAGCCTCAATTAATTCCTGACGATATTGATCCACTTCTTCCTTCATTTCTGCAGGAATCGGAACTTCTTTATAAGTCATTCCACGGCTTTCCTCGTCCCAGATAATACCTTTCATGGTTATTAAATCAACTACACCTTTGAAGCTATCTTCTGCACCAATTGGTAATTGTAAAGGAACAGCTTTTGCTCCCAGCATTTCTCTGACTTGTTTTACCACGTTCAAGAAATCAGCACCACTGCGATCCATTTTATTTACAAATCCAATTCTTGGTACTTTATAACGATTGGCCTGACGCCAAACTGTTTCTGACTGTGGCTCTACCCCTGACACTGCACAGAATAAGGCCAATAAACCATCAAGTACACGAAGGGAACGCTCCACCTCTACGGTAAAGTCCACGTGACCCGGCGTATCAATGATATTAAACTTATACAATTTAGTATCAGGTAACTTAGCACCCTGCACAGTTGGAAAATTCCAAAAACAGGTTGTGGCAGCAGATGTAATAGTTATTCCTCTTTCCTGCTCCTGTGCCATCCAGTCCATAGTAGCAGCGCCATCATGCACTTCTCCTATTTTATGGTTAACACCTGTGTAATACAGAATGCGCTCTGTAGTTGTTGTTTTGCCTGCATCAATATGTGCAGCAATACCAAAGTTCCGTTGAAATCTTAAGTCCGCCATGACCGTTTATTTGTGGTTGTTAATTACTTATTTATTTGCAATGCCATTTTTCGAGGCGCAAAGGTAAGCAAAATTATTATGAGATTCTATACCTCAATTTATTTATTCATTGGAAAAAGATTAAACCAATCATATAAAAAAAGGGACTGTTTTACAACAGCCCCTAAGTAAATTCAAATTTTATAAATCTTAATAATGCAGTACTTTAATTTCGGTTCTTCTGTTTTTCTGACGTCCTTCAGGATTGTCTTTACCTTTTACTTTATTTTCTGCCAATGGCCGACTTGCCCCAAATCCTTTACTTGTCATACGTGATGATTCAATTCCTTTAGAAGATACATAATCAACAAAAGCTTTTGCTCTTGCCTCGGATAACTTTTGGTTGTATTCCGGTCCTCCTTTACTATCTGTATGACCGCTCACTTCTATAGCCATTGTTGGATACCTTTCCATAAGACCAACTACACTATCCAATACTGGAAAAGATTCTGGTCTCAAGGTTGCTGAATCGTAATCAAAATAGATATTATCAATAACAATTGGTTTATCAACGGCTTCAAAAGGCTTTTCAGGAGGTTCTAAACAAGATCTTGAGCTTACAATTAGGGTATCTTTAATTGATATTTTTGTTACTTCTATTTCTTTAGCTAAAAAACCATCATGTTCTGCTTTAATTCTGAAAGGTTGGTATTCATCTAATAATACTTCGTATTTACCTTGTTCATCTGTAATATTATTAGCAAGAGTCACATTATTATATTCATCTTGCGAAACAGTAACAGAAACACCCGGAAGTGGCGCACCGGTCAGACAATTTATGATTATGCCTTTTACCCTCTTTTTACTACGCATTTTATTAGCCGAAAACATTTCAAGACAACAATCAGAATTTCTATCAGAACTGAAGTAAAATGTATCCATCAAATATTTTTTTCCTGTACCAAAAATGTAAATTTCATCTTTAACAGAATTTACCGGATAACCAAGATTGACAGGTTCTGCCCATTCTGTACCCGATCCTTTACTTTGATAAAAATCGAATCCTCCCATACCAACTCTTGCATTGCTAGAAAAAACCAATGATTTACCGGGTGTAAAATAAAATGGTGCATACTCATCCAGAGAAGTGTTGATAGTAGTACCCAGGTTGATAGATGTACCTGGTTTACCATTTTGTAAAGTCGTCATCCAAATATCAAAACCACCTGATCCGCCTGGCTTGTCTGATGAGTAATAAAGTGTTGTTCCATCTGCTGATATTGAAGGCTGTTGAGAGCTATAACCATCCAAATTAATATCTCCTCCTACTTTTTCCAAGTCTGACCATGTCTCATTTTGTTTATTGCAAACAAATATAGCTGCTGACTTTTTTTCATTATTACTGTACCATTTAGTGACATACATTTTATTGCCATCGGGAGAAAATGTTGTTGCCTCTAAATGTTCATTTTTGTCTTGTGTTAGAGTAAGTTTATTAACTCCTGAACCACTTAGTTCAGTTTGATAGATTTTATTAAAATAGGTACTTTTTGCATCCCCATCATTTTCAGGTCTTGTTGAACTAAAGTAAAAGTTATTTCCAACAATTGCAGGGGCAGAAGTACCGCCTGAACCTCCATTAATACCCATTTTATTAATAAAGTAAGCTCTTAAATCACTTTTTTTCAACTGTGCACTTCTAAATTGCAAATTCTTTAATTCTCTTGTTGCTTCATCTCTATAAACATCATTTGCAGTGTATTCGCTTAAAAACTTATTGAACTCTGTTTCGGCATCATCAAATTTTGAATTTGATTTAAGACTTTTTGCGTACCAATATCTGGCCAAAGGTAACTTGGCTACATTGTTTACTGCCTCTTTAAAAAAAGGCTCAGCTTTTACATAGTTATTTAGTAACTGATAACTTTCACCGGCTTTGTAGTTTACTTCTTCGCGACTTACAGCCTCTTCTTTCTTTTGTTTTGGCTTACCGGCAGCATTGTAAGGACTAAATGATTCTGACCCTTTTCCTTTAACGCCGTTAAGATATTTTTCATAATTTATGGCGGCTGTATAATAGTCGCCATTCTTAAAATAATTATCTGCAGCCTTTAAATAGTCAACTGCATATTGAGCAAATGATGAGAAGCAGCTAAAAATGACTAAAATAGTCAGAAAATATTTTTTCACAGAAATGGTAGTAATAGTTTTCATTGATGTTAAGGAAAGGTAATCGGTGAATAAATTGAACATTCGCTCCCATTGTATGGACTATAATCTGGGACACACAAAATGCTCTTCAGGAATTTTTACAGATTTTCTGCCTATAAAGGATATTGAAATTTCAAAACTGCTTGTTCCGCGAACCATTTTGCCAAGATCTGAAGTGTTAATATCGTAACTAGCGCCTATGACCATATTATTATGGTTAAATCCTACATAGGGTGAAATTGCATCGTCAAATCTATAATTGGCTCCAAACATAAAATCTGTTGAAGGCATAACTTTTACTTTTGCATAGCCACCAACCATTTTTTCACTTGCTGTTCCTTGTCTAAGGTATAACAAGTTTGGGGTAAATGACCACATGTCATTAATGTTAATCTTTACTCCACCATGTGCTGTAAAGCGCATGGGCAATTTTTCTTTTGAAGCACCTCCTGCAAAAGCATCTTCAGGTTGATTAAGATGAGAAGCACTAAACCCTAAATAAACGTTTGCTTTTTGATTGGGATTTGCATCAAAATATAATACACCTGCGCCTGCATCAAAAACCATTGATTTATTCTTCGTTGGCAAATCAGAACTTGGATTGGGATTAAAACCTGTTACAGGATTCCATTGATCGCCTAATGTAAATTTAGAAGGGTTAAACCTTCTGTTAATTACACCCGCCTGCAATGCAAATACAAACCGCTGATTTCCATTAACACCAAATTTAACGCCGGTGTATGCTGCTGAAGCATAGCCAGTTAAGTAATTGTAACCGCCATTTCCTGCAGTTTGATTTAAAATACTGCCACCAAAATTGATATTTTTTTCAGTAGTAATTTCAAAGGACGCACCAGGGGTAGAAAAAGGTGACCCAATTGAATTCCATTGATTTCTATAAATTCCAGAAACTCTGTAATCACCATCAAAGGCACCCGTAAGTGCAGGATTTAACCATGAGGGATATACATAATACTGTGAGAAATGCGGATCAACCTGTGCCCTTGTAATAATAAAGGACAAAAGGGATAGCATGAATAAAATTGAAAACTTGCATTTCATAGTGGACTATTCATTTAAATATTATACACAAAACTAATTTTACTTCTTAACTGATTATTTTACAATTGTAACATGACCAGATATTGGTGGTGTACCATTTTTTACATCAATAATAAAATAGTATGTTCCATTTGGCAGCATATTACCATTAAACGTACCATCCCATGATTTCGTATATCTGCCATTAGATAAATATACAGATTTGCCGTATCTATTGAAAACTTCTACACTACTGGCCGGATAATCTTTCAAATTTGTTATTTCCCATTTATCATTTATACCGTCACCATTAGGTGAAAAAGCAGTAGGAATCTTAAGTGCCTGTAATATACTTACAGTCATTGTATCAGCATCTGTACATCCACCCTGTCCTGTAGCAGTAAGTGTATATTTTCTGTTTGCAACTGCTGTTGTTGTAGGGTTCAAAATTCCGGAATTATTCAATCCTGTAGAAGGAGACCAATTTAATGTAAGATTTGGAGCATTTACAGTTCCCTGAAATGTAATTACGCTTCCAGCATTTACTACAAAGGATTTTCCTGCATCAACTTTTGGCTGCAAATAAACTTTAATTTTTTGAGTTGCTGTATCCTTACATCCATTTGTATTGGTTACTATGAGTGAAGCTAAAAATTCACCATATCCCGCATATGAAATTACAGGTGCTATGGCATTTGATATACTACTTCCATCTCCAAAATTCCATGATGAACTCGTAATGTTTGGCGATACAGTTAAATTAGTAAATGCAACAGGCTTGCCCTGACATGCCACATTTGGAACTGCAGTAAAGCTTGACTGTGGCTTTGGATAAAAAATAAGTGTTGAAGTATCTTCACTCCTACAACCATACGCTGAAATAACTTTCAATATTACATCCGTTTGTGCAAGGGAGGTATTGTATAAATGTGAGGGACTTGTAAGCGTTGAGACATTAGTTCCATCTCCGAAAAGCCAGGTATAAGACAGAGTACTTACATTTTCATTATGAATAGTTGAAAGATTTTCAAATTTAACTAACCCATTTGGCATACATACCCCTGCAGGTGCAGTAAATGAGGCGATAGGCAAGGCTCTAACATAAATAAATCTGGAAACAGGTAAACTTACGCAGCCCTTATCTGAAGTAGTAACAAGAGTTATCTTATATACTGAATCTCTTGCGTAATTGTACTTAATTAGAGTGTTTGTTGTGAAGGTAGTATCAGTATTGTCACCCAAATTCCACTCCCATTTTACTACATTACCATATGCCACAGCAACCTGATTTCCTATTTGTAATGTATCATTGAAACAAATATTAGAATCGGGTCTGTTATTAAAAATAATACGTGAGATTACGGGTCTTGGATTTACAGTTATAGTAGATGTTTTTGTGGCTATACAACCGCCATTACTTGTAAAAGTAAATTTAATGGTATGAGCACCATATCCTGCAAGAACCGGGTTAAACAATCCCAATGTATCAAATACGCCAGGACCTGAATATGATCCCGGGAAAGCGGGAGGAACACCATTTGTAACAACAGCAGTATTAACGGATATTGTATCAGTAATTTGACAGACTATAGGCAAAGGTGGATAATTAATAACCGGTTGTAATCTAAAGGTAGAATTGATAACGGTATCGTCAGAACAACCATTTACTGTAATTGTCAACTTAACCGGATAAGTTCCAAAAACATTATAGGTGTGACTAGGGCCTGATAATACAGATGTATTTAATCCACCAGATCCAAGATCCCCAAAATCCCACAAATAAGTTGCCCCGGTTGAGGGGAAACTAGTATTTGTAAACTGTACAGAATTTGTTGTCAAACATCCTGTAGGATAATTAAATGAAGCAATAGGTACAGGACGAACAATTAATTGTTTAGTCACAGAATCCTGACATCCTAAAATAGAAGTAAAATAATAGGTTATATTATGACCTCCAACCCCTGCAATAGCAGGATTGAAAATACCTAATAATGTGTCAGTTATTCCTTTGCCCTTATATTTTGAGACTCCGGTAACACCATTGATTACTGTTCCTGTAGCAATAGAATAGGCGGGTGCATTTGCACAAACACTAGAAGGAACCGGGAAATTAAGTTGTGGCTGAATTCTTACGGTTATAGGATTTGTTATGCTATCTGAACAACCGTTTATGTTTACAAGCAATTTGACATTGTAAGGACCAGCACCACTATAACTATGTTGTGCATTCCTTATGGCAGATGTGTTTGATACACCTGAAGATGGTTCACCAAAATTCCACAAATATGACGGAACCCCTGATGGTAACTTACTGGTATCTGTAAAGTTCACTGTGCCATTTGCCAAACAGGTTGTTGGAAATGTAAATCCTGCTTTAGGTACTCCCTTAACAGTAATTACCTGAGAAACAGAATCAATACAGCCAAGCGTTGAGGTAAAAATAAATTTTATGGTATTGTTGCCCAGGTTAGCTAAAGCAGGGTTAAACAATCCTGTTGCTCCGTTTATAATACCTTGTCCAGAATATATACCTGTGCCCGTAACACCATTGGTTACACTACCGCCAGTAATAGTATAGGGGGCGAGGTTAGCACAAACTGCTGCAATTGGAGTAAATGATAACATAGGTTTTACCCTAACCGTTACAGGAATAGTTGTGTCTTTGTTACAACCATTAGATAATACTGTAAGCTTTACATTGTAAGGCCCCGATCCTGTATATGCATGAGCCGGAGAAACAAGAGTTACAATAGGGCTACCATCACCAAAATCCCAAATATAGCTTGTAGCTCCTGTACTTGCATTGGTGAATTGAACGGTATTGTTTGGTAAACAAATGGAAGGAAACGTAAAAGAAGAAAAAGGAATAGCTTTTACAGTAATAGTTTTTGAGATTGAGTCTTTACAACCTAAACTAGAGGTAAATACATACTTGATAGTATGAGTTCCAACACCAGCAATTGATGGATTAAATATTCCAGTATTTACATTGGTAATACCATTCCCTGAATATAAACCTGTACCGGTAACACCATTTGTTACTGTTGCAGAATCTATTGAATAAGCCGGAACATTTGCACAAACAGAAGACAAGGCACGAAATGCCAAAACAGGTTGAACCCTTACTGTTACTGCAATTGTTGTGTCTTTACTACAGCCATTTGATAATACTGTGAGTTTTACATTATAAGGTCCTGATCCAGCAAAGTTATGTGCAGGAGAGAGTGTTGTTACAACCGGGCTTCCATCACCAAAATCCCAACTATAATTTATTCCACCAGTACTTGTATTTGTAAACTGAACAGTATTATTTGGTAAACAATTCGTTGGGAATGTAAAGGATGCAAAAGGGATTGCTTTTACAACTATAGTTCTTGTAATTGAATCCAAACAACTTAATGTTGAGGTAAATACATACTTTATGGTATGCGAACCAACACCTGCAATGGCAGGATTAAATGTACCTGCAGCTCCATTAGTTATTCCATTACCCGAGTAAACACCGGTACCTGTAACACCATTTGTTACTGTAGCTGAATCAATAGAATATGCAGGAACATTAACACATACAGATGATAGGTTTGAAAAAGATAAAATAGGTTTAACTCTTACAGATACTGCAATTGTAGTGTCTTTGCTACATCCATTAGATAGAACTGTAAGTTTTACATTATAAGGGCCTGAACCCGTATAGGTGTGAGCAGGAGAAGTAGCTGTGACAATAGGACTTCCATCTCCAAAATCCCAACTATAACTTGTTCCACCGGTACTTGCATTTGTAAATTGAACTGTACTATTTGGTAAGCAAACAGTTGGAAAAGTAAATGATGCAAAAGGAACTGCTTTTACAGTTATCGTCCTCGTTATTGAATCTGAACAGCCAAGTGTTGAGGTAAAAACGTATTTAATGGTATGTGTACCAACTCCTGCTAACGACGGATCAAAGGTACCATTTGCCCCATTGGTAATTCCATTTCCTGAATAAATACCTGAACCTGTTACACCATTAGTAATAGAAACTGAATCAACAGAAAACGAAGGAACATTTGAACAAACAGAAGTTAATAAGGGATACGCCAATATTGGCTTTACCCTTACACTAACTGCTACAGTGGTGTCTTTGCTACAACCATTACCGGTTACAGTTAATTTTACATTGTAAGGGCCAGAACCTGCAAAATTATGAGCAGGTGAAGTTGTATTGTCAAGAGGACTACCATCTCCAAAATCCCATGCATTGGTGATGCCTCCTGTACTATTATTTGTAAATTGTACAATGCCATTTGCCAAACATGTCGTAGGAAAGGTAAATGAAGCAAAAGGTGCAGGATTTACATTAATGGTTTGAGAAACAGAATCTACGCAACCTAATGAGGTTGTGAAAATATATTTTATTACATGAGCACCAGGCCCGGAAACTGTAGGATCAAATGTGCCGATTACATTATTTGTAATTCCGGGACCCGAGAACACTCCACTACCCGCAACACCATTTGTTATAGTTATGTTTGTTATATTAAAAGCAGCAACACTTCCACATACAGGTGCAATTGGAGTTAAAGAGAAAATTGGTTTTATTCTTACCGTTACAGGTTGGGTACTTGAATTAGGACATCCTGTTGCACTGGTAACGCTTAAAGTAACATTATAAGGTCCTGTTCCTGTATAGGTATGTGATGGAGAGAAAGTAAAATCAAGGGGGCTACCATCTCCAAAATCCCAACTGTAGTTTACTCCGGTTGTACTGTTGTTGGTAAATTGTACTGTACCATTTGCCAAACAAGTGGTTGGAAAAGTGAAACTTGCTACCAAAAGGCTCTTTACTGTAATGGTTTGTGATGCAGAATCCACACAACCGCCGGTTGTGGATGTAGCATAATACCATATAGTATGTGTACCCGCTCCGGCAACAGCAGGATCAAACTGACCTGTAGCACCATTTACTATACCCGGTCCGGCATATAACTCTGTTACAGGAACCCCGTTTGTTACAGATCCCTGGGTAATGTTAAAAGGTGATGCATTAGCGCAAACATCTGTAAGGGATGCAAAAACCACAGCAGGTGTTTTATTAAACGTAGTATTAACTATTGTATCCTTTGAACATCCATTAATAGTAGTTGCAGTATACATAATGGTATAAGGTCCAACTACAGAATAAGTGTGTGTAGGATTAGCAAGAGTGGAGGTATTAGGATTACCTGCATTTGCATTAGGATCCCCAAAGTTCCATAGGTGGCCGGTAACGGTTTGCCCATCAGGAGCAAATGCTGTACTGGTAAACTGAACTAATCCACTTGCAGGCAAACATCCTGCCGGTGATATATTGAAGGTGGCAAATGGCTGGGCATTTACCTGGACTATTTTATTAGGTGCAACAGGATTGCATCCACCCGTATTTTTTATAGAATGCTTTATTGTAAAACTTCCATAAGTAGTATATGTGTGGGTAAATGGATTAGAATTAAACAAAGTATCTATTTGACCGTCACCATAATCCCAATACCATTCACTTGCGGTAACAGGTGCTATACCCGGCGTTATTGTAACTAAACTACCTGTCGCAGTCTGACATAATGTATCAGGATTAACTATAAAATTAATAGTGTCTGACTTTATTAAAATGGTAATAGTAGTGTCAACATAACAACCAACAGAGTTTCCGATTGCAAATTTTACAACAACAGAACTATCCCCATTAGTTCCTCCACTAAAATTACGTGTTGGATTTTGAACACCCGTAACATCTGTTCCACCGAAAGTCCAGATAAACTGTTGCACAGTATCACCATTAATAATTGATGGAGTTGTAAATGGTACAATTCCGCATGAACCCAGTGTATAGGTAAAAGGCGGATTTGCCAATACTGGTCTTGCTTTAACATCAAACTCCAGTGTTACTTTTTCAAAAGGGTAACAAGTTTCAGGATTAGGATTTCTGATTAATACATCAATATACTTTTTTCCAGGAGTACTAAAATAAAAAGTATCCTTATTATTTGATGCCCTGTAAAAATAGGTATATAACCATTTTGTTCCATTATAAAATGAATCGGCTGGCATCAAAACTGTTGAACCATTTCCTACTGTAGTGTCATTAACAGCAGGAGTCATATTAGGTGTTCCTAATAATTTCCAGGTTATTTGTGTGGGTTTGTAAAATAAAGAAATGCCAAGTCTTACAGGTGTATTTACACAAGTATATTGACTTGTAGGGTGTGTAGTATCCAATACATTTTTTATTCCCGGAACACTATTAATATTGTTGATGTAAGTTCCCGCATTATATGCATAGCTTTCTGCACCACCCTCTCCATATGTCAGCCCATTGAATGCAGAATCGCAATAGGCAGTAGAAGCTCCTTTAGTTGCAGGTGACCATCTTCTTGTACATACTGTGTAACCAGGCAAATTAGGGTGAGGATAACTCGCTTTGTTTACACCTGCCGGTAACGAGTTAAACAATGTACCATCAATCTTTAATGAACTGACTCCATTTGTAGGTACAATTAAAGTAAGAAACTGTTCATCAATAGATTGTTGAGTATTTCTATAAAAACCAACTGAATCGATGGCCTGTTCTATAGGACTTAAATACACCATTTCCGGATCTCCGTTACCACTTACACAACCCCCACCCATAAACTGGGCAACTAATATTGGGTTATCTGCTTCTATATAGTCTGCGGTACTGCTTGCAAACTTATAGTATTTGCCGCCGGTAAGACCTGTTAAAACAACCCCATTTCTTTTTACAATCGTTCCGGGGTTTTTAATTGCTACCTTATAAACACATTGCATAGTACTAGAGGCACTATTGGAGTTGGAAAAAGGTGCTGTTAAATACCTTTTACCCCATGATTGCTCCGGAAAAATCTGTTGCATATCATTATCCCTTCCCCCTGTTTGACAAGGAGGCTCACCCCCTGTTCTACTACTACCCGCAAATACAGCAATTGGATAACATTGTCCTGTATGTGTATCTATAGATCTTATGGTTGTGCCTGTAAGGTTAAACCCTGCATCATCATTGGGTGGTGCATATAGTTTTCCTACTAATTGATATATTTCGCCACGATTTAAAACTGTATCAAATGGAACCCCTGCAGGTCTTCCATTACGTGAGGGAACCGAAGGGGTAATCTGAACCCATGTACTATCGTGTTGAGCAATTACATACATCCATGAATAGGCATCATAAGTATTATTCTGATCACTATTAATACAGGTATAATTATATCCCCAGGTTTCAACGGGCATCAACATGGTAGCTCCTGATGATACAGATGCATATATGTGTGCATAAGCCACAATTGGAGCCGTACTTGTAATATGTATACCTCTTTTCTTAAAAGGCCCTTCACCACCTGTACCAGTTGGAGGTGGAAGTGTGTAAAGTCTTGAATCAAAACCACAATCTGTTGGCAAACCTTTAGGCAAAGCTCCAATTGCAGGAATACAATTTGGATTTTTTGAAACTACAGAGGCACCTGCAGGCATTGGATCTTCAATAGAAATAACAGTATTAGCAGGTATAGAGTAAACACGGGTCCATGGGCCTCCTACAGGTGGAGGAATAGCATTTCCGCTACCTTCAATTTTAACTGTTACAGTTGCAGGTGTACTGCCGGTATAAAAATACAAAACCATTTGTTGGCTATTGTCATAGCCCGGTTCCATGTACTGATGATGTCCATAACCAACCCAAAAGTCTTTTCCCTTATTGGTAAATTTTTGGGAATAAGCCGTGCTGCAAATTATAAGCAAGCTTACCAGTAAACCTATTTTATTAAAATTGCGCATAAATTCTTTCTCGATTATTTTATTATCGCACCAGGTTTATAGACCCTTTTTTCTCAATTACGTTGCCATTAGTCAGCGTAAACTTGCCTACAAATATGTAAACACCAACAGGTTGTGGTTTTCCTCCATAAGAACCATCCCATCCGGTTTTCATATCTGCAATAGTATTTGCTTCATAGATTTTTTGACCCCATTGGTTAAAAATCATGAATCTTCCATCTTTAATAATATTGCTATATACCCTTAACCGCTCATTTTCAGGATTACCGGAACCATTTGGTGTAAATGCATTAGGTATATAAATCTGATCAAGTGCAGTTCTGCCTCTTCCGATAGTTGCAGTTATACTATTTTCACAAGCTAATGTTCCCAGACTTGTAACTCTAACTCTTACTGAATCAGTTGTAATAAGTCCTGAAATTGTAATTACAGTTCCTTGTTGGTTTGCTGCAATTGTAGTCCAGGCCCCCGGAGGATTACCGGTTTGAACTTCTACCTTATATCCTGTTGCACCAGATACAGCAGGCCAGCTAAAGGTTGCAAATGTGGATGAAGAATCTACAAACCTGACATTTGTTGGTGCTGGTAATGCCACACAACCCTTTGTAGATCCAGTTCCTGTACCCGGATTACTGTTTGGACATGGAGCAACACCATTAGCAACTACAGTTATTGATACTGTTTGACCAGGATTAAGTCCTGTTACTGTATAAGTAGTCAACGGACCAGTATAAATAACCGCAGTATTGTATGTAACTGTATAAGTTGCTGCTGTTGATGTCCATGAGAATGTTACAGAAAACTGTGTGCTATCAATAACTGTTACAATAGGCGTAGCTGGTAATTGACAAACTTTAGTTGTACCGGTTACAATTCCGGTTTCATTATTTTGGCAAGGATTAGTACCTAATGCCCTTACTTGAATAGTTTGCGATTGACCCGGTGTTAAACCTGTAATGGTATGTGTTAATCCCGGACCTGATGGAGTTACATTAAATGGACCACCATTTATTGAAAGGATATATCCACCCGGAGCACTTACGTCTGTCCAGGTAAAAGTTAGTGTTGTTAAAGTTGAGTCGATTAAAATAATATTTGGTACAGCCAATTGTTGTAATGGTAATACAATGACTCTTGTTCTTGAAGAGACACACCCGCCAGTATTTGCTTCTACAAAGAATGAATCAATTGTACTGCCAACGTTGGTTGTATAACTTGAATTATTACCAACTGCTGTTCCTGCACTATTATACCAGGTATATGTTGTAGGCAGAGGCAAAGGATTTAGTACATCCATTGTAACAGATAGTGTAGGGCAATTTCTTACAGTATCACTAACAACCTGAACAGTAAAGCCTCCGCATATAGTTGTACCTGTTGCCTGACCGCTATTACTTGTCTGACAAGGTCTTATTCCTAAAGCCTGTACAAAAATGATCTGACTTTGTAATGGAGCTAAACCACTTATTGTTTGTGTTAAGCCACCTGTAACGGGTACATAACTTCCGGCAACACCTGTGAGTGAGTACTGATAACTTGCAGCTCCGGGTACTGCTGCCCAACTGTATGTTATGGAGTTTGAACCAACTGAAGTAACAGTTACTACAGGAGTATCTAAAATAGGTAGCACAACATAACTAACAGGTAAACGTCCTGAAATACATCCACTCAAAACAGCCTCCACATAAACAGTTGAACTACTTACTGCTGTTGTAGAATATGTATCACCCGTGAATAGTAATGTTCCTCCTGTAGCAGCATCGTACCAATTAAAGGTATAACCAGAAGGTGTTGAACTTGCCGTAAATGTAAGCGTTTGATTTATACATACAGTATCAGTTGGAGGTGTTACCGTTATGTTTACAACAGGACAACCTACCTGTCCGCAAACCGGATCAGATGTATTTGTCTCACATGAGGTAGTACCTAAAACTCTTACCAACAAACAAACCTGTTGTTGTGGCGCAAGACCTGTAATAATATGAGTTAATCCTGTAGGACCACTGCTTGGATCTGCCCAAGTGCCGCTACCTACCACCGATACCTGATAACCTGTTGCACCTGCAATTGCAGGCCATGTCCATGTAATATCACTTACACCTACAGCAGCTACAGGCAATGGTTTAGGTAATCCAGGTAGCACAAGCGCTGTAACCATTTTACGAACTGCACCTGTACATCCATAAATAACCTCAACCCAATAATTTACAGCTGTTGTAATATTTGGTGCAATAAATGTATCATTAATAGCAATTGGAATAACACCATTAGCACTATCGTACCAATTGTATGTTGCACCTGGAATAGGATTCAATACTACAAAAGTTGCTGATGAATCAAAGCATGCAATAACAGTGTCTTGAACTACATCAACTGATGGCCTGACAGTTACAACTACATCCCTTATTGTATCACCAATACAACCGTCAAAAGTTATGGTTCTTAGTGTATCTCGATATGTACCTGCAGGAAATATTTTGTAAGGATCTAAAGTATTTGGCGAAAGAGTAGTGCCATCGTGGAAACTCCAGAACCATTTTGTAATTCTTAATCCATTTTCAGTTAGAGAATCAGCTTTAAAGAAAGTAGTATCACCCTCACATACAGGCGACGTAACACTAAATGTTGGTCGTGGAGCAGGTAAAACCTGAATATAGATAACATCCTCTTTACTCTTATCGCAACTTTCAATAAACTGACTCCAATATTTAATAGGAATACCATAAACCCCCGGTGCATCAAAAGTATATGTACCCGGTAATTCAAATACATAAAAAGGATCTCCATTTGCATTTAATACCGTATCAGTAGGTATTGCAGGATTAAATGTAATATCTGCATTTGGTGTTACAGGTACAGCACTTAACTGAAACTTAATAGAATCAGGAACCAAAGGAACTAATGCAAATATTTTTACCGGAGTATTGGCACATGTAAATCCAGATCCATTACCACTTGGTATACTGGTACTATCAAGAATTTTAAGATTTTTAACCAAAGTGCCCGCATTATATCCATAACTCTCAACACTACCCAAACCGTAGGTTATTGCAGTATATGCAGAATCACAGGTTACTCTTACTTGTTGTTGTGCGGCAGTCCATCGCTTTACAATTACAGTATAGTTAACCCCTTTAAGACCCGGGCTACCATTTCTTGCATGTGGATAGGTATAACTTGGAGCTACAGGAGCGGGATTTGTTCCTTCATAAATTTTTAAAGAAGGCACACCATTAGTAGGAACTATCAGAGTAAGCAAGTTAGCATCTATTCCCTGTACAGTGTTTCTGTAAAAACCAATATTTTTAATACCCTGTACAATAGGGCTTAAATAAATCATTTCAGGGTCGCCATTACCTGTACATGCCCCTGTAAGATATTGAGCAACAATTACAGGTTGATCAGCTTCTATAAAATCACTGGTTGAACTTACATATTCATAGAATTTACCAGCAGGATTTAAACCTGTAAGCGGTACTCCATTTTTCCTAACAACAGTAGCGGGGTTTCTTACAGCAACTCTGAATAGGTTTGGTTGCAAAGAGTTTGCAGCAGTACTGGCAGAACTAGGTGCTGTAAGATAATTTTTACCCCATGCCTGATTTGGAAAATTCTGTTGCATCATAAAATCACCACCACTACCACCTGTAGTAGGACAATCAATTGCGGTTCTGCTACTACCACTAAATACAGCGATTGGGAAACATTTACCCTGTGAGTTTGCAACTGATTTCACAATACTTCCAGATAATTCATCTATTGTTTCTGATTCAGCAATAACCTGGAAGAACTCACCTTTATTTAATATAATTGTGGTTGGTACACCCGGAACAATTGTAGGTGTACTTGCCTGAAGTGGAATACCCGCAGTACTTGTTATTTCTACCGCAGTATTATCGTTATCTGCTATTACATAAAAATAAGAATAGGATGAAAGTCCATAATCCTGCGTAATACCCAGAGCCTGATAATCATACCCCCACACTCCTACAGGCATTAACATACTTGCACCGGATGAGGCAGAACCATATATATGTGCATAGGCAACAATAGGAACATCACTTGTTATGCTGATTCCTCTATCAGAAAGACCCGGTGCCATTGTAAAGGCATTTTGTGCACCGGCTTTAGGAATAATGTCCGAAACCCGAACAGTATTAGCAGGTACAGAATAATTACGAACCCATGTAGTACCATTAATTTTCACCTGAACATTTGCAGGTTGGTCTGCACTTAAATACAATACCATATCCTGCCCACCATTTAACTGGTTAATGGGATAGGCAACCCAGAATCTTTTTCCCTTGTTTGAACTATCAATATCAGGTCCGATGACAGGTGCATAAGGATTAACCAATCCTGTAAATTTGTCAAGATATGTTAGACCGGTTTGGTAAATTACCCGTTTGTTGAAATCAACACTACTTGAGAATCCAACAACCCATGCATTGGATTGAATAGTTCTTCCTAAACCTACTCTATGCAAATCAGGAATAGAACCCTGCCATGGATCTATATAAAATTGTTCTATTGAGTAAGGGAAATTGCCACCGCTTGAGGTTTCTACTTTAGTGTAAAAATACATAGAGTCACTACCTGGAGACAATACTCTCGGAGCATCGCCTGAATATCTTCTTACTAATACCGAAGCAGGTGCAGTAGCTCCCCATGTAAGCTTCATAACAGTATCTGATCCATACATGAAAGTTTGTGTTGTATTGGGTGCAGGTGTTGCTGAAGGAATACCAACCAATGCTGTTGGATCTACATTTGGATGAAACTCATAAGCACCCAAATCAGGAACACCTGCGGTTAAAGTTGTTGGTCTTAGGTTATTATTAAAATCATACCCATTTTCAGGAATCTGAATTCCTCTTCCATGAATAGCCCAAACATCAGGGTTATTTAAATTTGGTTGCAGATCAAGATCACTTACAAAAGCAGGTGGAAAAACTATTGAATTCAACTCCCAGTTATAAGCTATATTAAATGGCTGAAGGGTTGCATAGTTTGCAGCAGGGGTTTGTACCTGAACTAATACAGCACCTGCTGTATATAAATTGTTATAGTTTCCTATAAAGTAAGTTGCATTGTTTACATACAATGCTTTACCAGCTCCTTTATTGGAGAATATATTATTTCTGATTTTTACATTAGCGGTTGTAGCAGAGTGATTGAAATAGGCAGCATAAGTATTTGTTCCGGTTGGAATACTCATGTTTACAGAATTGTTATAGTAACAGACATCATCTGTATTATAACTGTGTAAACCATAAGAGTTTGTACCCGCAGTACTTATTGCAACAGTATTATTAATGGTATAACTACCTGATGAAGTATAGTTTACAAGACCATAAACATTTGCCGTGTTGCCTGCACCACCAATTACTTTATTACTTGCAATGATACCACTATCACTAAGAGGTGAGTTACAATTAACTGTGTAAATACCTGTAGCACTTCCGGTTGTAACATTATTGATGTTAACAGTATTTCTCAATACCCTATATGCAGTATCACAATCAGTTGTATAGATACCATAAGCTGTTGTAGTAATTGGGGAAGTTATTGTTACATTATTATTTGCAAGCCAAACACGCTTAGAGAATCCAGTATAAATTCCATAGTTATATGTTCCGCTGATAGTATTACCATCCACTACTATTCCTGTATTATTATTTGCAGCAGTTGCAGTAATATAAATACCCGCAGATCCATTACTTATCGTATTGCCTTTGATATACAAATTACTAACTGCTGAAGAATATATAGCAGCGAAAGTATTGGCCGACGTAGTAGTTGCAGGTGTGGTTATAATACAATTCATTACAGTATCAAAACCTGAAGTACCGGAAATATCAAATACTCTACCAAAAGCGGTTGAGGTGTTGGCGACACTAAGATTACGGAAGGTTACATATTTTGCGCTATCAATTTTAACGGTATAATTAGCAGTAGCAACAGTTGGTACAAAAGTCAGTATAGATGTTGCAGCATTTGCGCTTTGGAATGTAACAGTATTGCGACCAAAAGCATTTACAATACCTAAGCCCGGTACTTTTTTAATTAATACTTGTTCAGTATAAGTGTCAGCTGATACATTAAAAGTTATAGGACCCGTAATACCACAATTCATTTGTGCAATTGCATCTGCATAAGAGTTGAAGTTAGCACCCGCAACACCGGCATAATTAGTAGGGTTATTTTTATTGATTGTATATGAACCACCAACTAAAAGCAAATTCATGTTAATGGAAACAACTGATGAATAATAAACCGTTCCTGAACAAATAATTTGCAAACGATAAAAACGATTAGGAAGAGAAACTGTATTGAATTTAGGGAAGTAAAGTGTATCACTAATATTTGTCCAGTTACCCAATCCATCAGGACTGTTTTGCCAAACATAGGTAAGGCCCGATGCTGATACAGCCCCGGGTACATCAAGCACAATAGGTACGCCAACACATATTCCGGCATTTGGTGCAACTGTAGCTGTTGTAACTGTAGGAGCGCTGCAAGGTGGAACAGTAAATTCAAAAGCTCCCATATCAGGAGGACTGTTTCTGACAACGTCAAGAATATCTGTAACAACACCTAAGGAAGTTCCTTTGTTATCAAGTGGAGAAACAACTGCTCTGTAATCTTCAACCAACGGATTAACATAACCCGGATCGTAACTTTCAGAATTTACATCTTGTGCAGGAGTAGTATTAGCCTGCCATGCACCTAAGTCTAATCTGTTTACACCATTGTAACCAAGAAAATTTTGAATTCCTCCTGTTGAGTTAATATAAAGATTGTTATAGTCTGACTCTACATCTCCTTGTGTTCCCAAATAAATGACATGCTTTGTACCTGCCCCGTCACGGGAAATGGTTATCATATTGTTTTTGATAAGCGTTCCTGTACTAGTACCACTCTGACTAATACCACGGGAGTTTCCTGTAGGGTTTTGACCTAAATTTTCTATTGCGACAGTATTGTGATAGTAATTAATAAAAGTTGACCCAATATTATTTAAACCATACACGGTACCTGCGCCGGTCATGTTAAAAATCAGATTATTTACAACTGTATGCGGATTGCCTGTAGCACCATCAGCATCGTCATGGGTAATTGCATATATAGTATTAGTACCGGTAGGCAAACCACCCATTAAATTATAAATCCTGTTCTTTGAAATGAGTGTTGACGCACTACCAGCACCTTTAACATAAATTCCATAAATAGTGCTTGCACTGTTAAACCTTGCAGGTCTTGATATTCTGTTACCTTCTACTATAGTATTAAAGTTACCGGAACCAAGGTAAATACCATAATTATAGAAATCCCTAATTATGTTATTGGTAAAAACATTATTATTAATTACAGAGGTTGTACTGCCAATAGTGACAATACCATAATAACCACCAATAATTGTATTTCTGTCAAATAAGTTATTATCACATAGTGAGCTTCCTGTTCCGGTAGCACTACCTGCTGAACCATTAATAACGATGCCCGCAAAAGAATTGGAAGTAGTTGCAGTGTCCACTATAATTGTACACTTACGGAATATATTAGAATCTGCATTGCTCAACAAATGAACGCCAAAGCCATTAAGACTGTCTGCTTTAGCATTAATAACCAGACTATCAAAAATGATATACTTTGATCCAGCTAATTTTATTACCGCTTTTTGGGTACCGACATTTGAACTATAAGCTATTGTGTTTCCATTTCCGTTAAATGTAATAGTGTTAACCGGGGAAGTGCCATTAATAGGGCCTAATATAAACTGCTCTTTGTAAGGTGCAGTAGAGGGTCCGTTCAATACATTAAATACGATTGGCCCATTTCCTCTGATACCACATGACATAGCATCTTTAGCATCGGCAAAAGAAACAAAATTACCACCTGACACTCCGGGTACATAAGTAGGTGTACCTAATTTATTTATGGTATAAGTTCCTGCGGGTAAAGCTGCAATAACATTTAACTTAAGCGCATTAGAATATACTGTAGATGCACCGCAGGTAACTGCACAACGCAAAAATATTGTACTTGATGCTGTAATAACAGTATCAGGTAGATTTAGTACATTACCCAAGGCTGTCCAGGGGCCAGAACTTGCAGGGGCTGTTTCCCACTGAAAGGTTTGGAAAGAACCAAAAGAATTGCCCAGTAACCCAAGCTGCATGTTTGTATTTTCACAAACTGTGGTATCTACCTTTGTTGTTTGATAAAATAAAGTAATACCTGCTGTAGGTGGTGCAACACATGGGGGAGGTACAAATTCTATTGCGCCTGCATCGGGTGTTGTACTGCGTGGTTGATTATAGATATCATAATCTATTAAACCTGCAAGGTTTAAGGCCTTATTATCAAAGGCAGCATTTTGAGGTTTGTAATTTTCATTTGCTGTATCTACATAAACAGGGTCAACTGATGTGGAGAATAAATCTAATCCGGTAGAAGTTCTCCAGGCTTGAAGTGTGGCACTATTGCCTGTTTTTGCACCTATATAATTATTAGTTCCGTTTGCACTAACAAACAGGTTATTATAATCAGATATAAAAGATATACTGGTACCACTTAAATAAATACAATGTTTCTGTCCTGTTCCTCCGCGGTATATAGAAACTAAGTTATTATAAAATAAAATACCGTCTGCTGCACCTGTCTGCGAAAACCCACGGCAGGCTTGTGTTGAGGTTGCAAGTTCATTTTCTATAGAAACTGTATTGAAATAATACTGAATGTTTGAAGATAGATTATTTGCAATACCAAAGGTTTTTCCTATTCCCTTAGAAGCAGATACGATGTTATTGATCACAACATTTTCAAAACCTGCCAGAGGTTTTACATTATCGTGGTTAATCCCATAAAAATCTCCACTGTTACCGGGTGCCCCGTCAAAAGGTTGTTGAATAAAATTTCGGCTAACAGTGTCTAACTGATTGGTACCGGTCATATGTACGCCGTAAAATGCACCTACACTTGTGCGGGTTGGCCTGCTGATAATATTACTGTCAATAATAGAGTTGTAAGTACCGGAAAAATAAAATCCATATTGATAAAAATCATTTACAGAGTTTCCAATGAATCTATTGTGACCATTGGTACCTCCGGGTTCTGTACCTACACAGGTTACGCCATAATAACCACCTTTAATTTTGTTTCCAACAAAAACATTGTAATCACATAATGTATTACCTGTTGCTATTAAACCACCATCTGTACCATTAATAACAACTGCACCATAATTAGCATTATTGTTAGAAGTGGTATTTGTAATAATGGAACATCGTGAAATAATATTAGAATCTGCATCTCTGATTAATTGCAACCCGTAACCATAAGTAGAACCTGCAGTTGCATTTATTGTCAGACTGTCTATACGGTAAAATGAACCGCCGTCCAGTTTAACAATGGCACGTTGACCAGTAGTTGTACCTGTAAAGGCTGTACCCATCTGAACACCATTACAATTAAATTTAATAGTATTTGTTGCAGAAGCACCCGGAATGGCTTTTAAAATCAACTGTTCGTTGTAAGGGCCTGAACCCGCAACAACATTAAAAATAACGGGTTGAGTTAATGGTCCTGCTTTTATAGCATTGTATGCTGCATTAAAAGACACAAAATCTCCACCTCCGGCACTATTTATGACATAGGTTTGGCTATAACCACCAACCATACCAATAAATAAGAAAGTAAAAGACAATAAAAATACAGACGCAACGTTTGAGAGGTAGCTTTTTCTCATGGAAAGTTCCTTTAGGGAATTATATGTTTAGTGAACTGATTTACAAACAATTTTATAAATTATTGGAAATAAATATTAGATTAATATAAAATATAAGCTAATTTTACAGGTTTTTTATCAATAAAACCCGCTAAAGATACAGTTAAAAATAAATTTTCTTCAAAAAATACTGCATTTTTTATCTTCTCTGTCAAAAACACAAAAAATTCCTGTTTTTAAAAATTATTGAATTTTAGTACTGTTTTTGATACTCAAACTGCTAATAATGTTGCCTGAATGATAATAAAACAATAAAAAAGAGGGCTATGAATGTAAAAAATTGCCCATTAGGTAATTAATTTAAATAAAAAAGCCCTGATATTCAGGGCTTTTTTATTTAAATATGTAAAATTATTTATACTTTAAAGTGAGAGAAGGCTTTATTTGCCTCGGCCATACGGTGTGTATCTTCTTTCTTTTTGAAAGCTCCACCTTCACCTTTGCTTGCTGCTATTATTTCATTAGCAAGTTTTTCTGCCATACTACGGCCGTTTCTTTCGCGGCTGAAACGAATCAACCATTTGATGCTTAAAGAGATTTTTCTATCCTGACGTACTTCTGCAGGAATTTGGAAAGTAGCACCACCAATACGGCGGCTACGAACTTCAACCGCTGGAGTTACATTGGTCAACGCTCTTTTCCACAATTCGTAACCATCTTCGTTGGTTTGCTTGGCAACACGATCAAGGGCATCGTAGAATATGGTTAATGCAATACTTTTTTTCCCTTCCCACATAATGTTGTTTACAAAACGGGTAACCAGTTTATCGCTAAACTTAGGATCTGGTGCAAGAGGTATTTTTTTGGGTTGCGACTTACGCATGTTTCTTATTTTTATCAGCAGTTACCTGCTTTCAATTTAAATGAAATATTTTTATTCTCGTCTTAATACTTTATACTAAATACTTGATACTAAGTACTTGCTACTATTTTTTTGCTTTCGCTTTCTTGGTTCCGTATTTACTACGGCTTTGTTTGCGGTCTTTAACACCGGCAGTATCAAGGCTACCACGTACTATATGATAACGTACACCCGGCAAATCCTTAACACGACCACCACGTATAAGTACAATAGAGTGCTCCTGCAGGTTGTGACCCTCACCCGGTATGTAAGCAATAACCTCTATCTTGTTGGTAAGACGCACTTTGGCTACCTTACGCAATGCAGAGTTTGGCTTCTTAGGTGTAGTTGTGTACACTCTTGTACAAACCCCACGACGCTGCGGACATGCATCCAAAGCTCTGGATTTGCTTTTTGCTTTAATGATTTCTCTCCCTTTTCTAACTAATTGTTGTATTGTAGGCATTTGTAACCTTTTATAAATTTTTCGGACGGCAAAAGTAAAAGGATTAATTGTAATAGCAAAAATTGTTTTGAAAAAAATGAAAAGAAAGCAAAACTATTTGTTTAACACAATAGATATCCACATTATACCATCATTTAAAAAATACCAAACCCGGGTATTGCCGGGGTTTGGATATTAAATATTTGAACATTTTAAATTTTATACATCCAACCGTGGGTATCTTCTACCCTACCGTTGCGTATATCGTTTAAGCGTTTTTTCAATTCTACAGCTACAGTGACCTTGTCTACATCAAACTTCATTACAAAATCTTTGTAGCGAAGTTCTTTAATAACAGAAATTGTGGCTGCTGTACCTGTACCAAAAACTTCGTGCAACTCACCTTTGCTATAGGCATCTGTAAGCTGATCTATATTTATGAGTGCTTCTACGACTTCATACCCCATTTCATGTAATATAGCAATAGAACTATCCCGGGTAACGCCTGATAATATAGTACCTGAAGACAATTCTGGCGTGTAGGCTTTGTTGCCGATGATAAAAAATACATTCATAGTGCCAATTTCCTGCACATATTTATGTTCAATAGCATCTGTCCACAATACCTGATCGTAACCTAATTGTTTAGCTTCGGAAGTGGCAAGCATGCTGGCTCCATAATTACCTGCAGCTTTGGCAAATCCAATACCACCGGGTGCGGCACGTGAATATTTTTCTTCAACATAAATTCTCATTGGCTTATTATAATATGGACCGGTTGGGCTCAATATTATCATGAACTTGTACTTCTCTGATGGTTTTACGCCTATTACCGGGTCATTGGCAAACATAAATGGACGTATGTACAATGAATGGTCGTCCTGCGTAGGAATCCAATTTCTGTCAAGATCAACAAGAATTCTCATGCCTTCCATAAAAATTTCTTCGGGTACTTCCGGCATTTGCATACGGGTTGCCGATACATTAAAGCGCTTAAAATTGTCGTGTGGACGAAATATGAATGCATTGCCTTCGGGATCTTTATAGGCTTTAACACCTTCAAAAATAGCCTGTCCATAATGCAATGCTGCTGTTGATGGGTCTAACAGCAACGGCTGATAGGGTTTTATTTCAATATTTCGCCATTCGCCGTCTTCATAGTCGGCTTCCAGCATGTGGTCTGTGAAGTATTTTCCAAAAGGTATATTTTCCAGCGATAGCGATAAAAGCTTACTGGATTCTACTTTTTGAATGTTAAATGGAGGGGCAGCAATCATAAATTGTATTTTTGGCAAAGAAACGAAAATTAGACGTAAAAAATATAGCTCATGAACCAACAAAATATAAAGCTACCGGACTTTCTGTTAGCTGATATGTATAAAAGCAGCCTGGTTGAAATTGAAAGTAAAATAATGGATAAGCCTATTGCAAACGAAAATGCAAAGGATAAGCCCGGTATCTTAGAAAACATCAAACTATTGGGTAAAAACAGTAAAAATGTTATTGTTGTTACTAATTATACTGAAGTGGCTTTTTTACCCGACAATGAATTATTGTTTTTGACAAATATTTTAAAAGCCTGTAATCTTAACCTCTCTGATATTGGCATTGCAAATTATGCAACCCATAAAATTCATTATAACTTGTTGAAGGAAAAATTGGGCGCTAAAAAAATAATTTTATTTGGCTTAAAAGCATCTGATGTGCAACTTCCGTTTACGGTTCCGGATTTTCAGGTACAGCAATACGATGAATGTTCTATACTACAAGCCCCTGCGCTGGGTGCAATGAATGAAGACACAGCATCTGGTAAAAATTTGAAAATGAAACTCTGGATTGCATTGAAGCAAATGTTTGGAATACAATAAATATCTTGCTAAAATTAGTAACATAAATATTTTGAATTTTCTTTCCCCCTTTCTTTTACAATTACTATTTAATCAAAAGATTTAATTACCAGGTTTTTAATTACAGAATCTGCATTTTTATACAGTTTTCCACAATTATAATTTTTTTTAGAATTTTTTATTTTTGAATAATATTACTATGTATTTTTATTAACTTTTTGAATAATAATCAAAGTTCAACCACAACTACAATATGTGACTGACTTAGGCATAGCCTTGAAATTATTATTCTAGGTCTTGATGATAATTATTGTAAATTAATTACAGCAAAAGCCAACGTGTATGGCTTGTTAGTAGTTTCATTTTTGGATAATAAATAATGAAAAAAATATACAGTGCAGCGAATACAGACTAAACTACAACTTATAGATCATAAAGGCAGTGAAAGAATTTTGGTGCAATTTGGCTACTACCCTATTCTTATTTCTATAATAAAAAAATTACCAAATGCAGTTTACTCTAATACCTATAAGGGTTGGCATTTGCCTGTGGTAAAAGAATCGCTTGCATCACTCATTTTTAAAACAAAAGAAATTGCTGATAATAATTTAGACGAATTAAAGCAACAATTAATTGTACGTAAACAAAACCAAACGAATAAAACCAATGAACAAGATAATGGCGTAATTAACCTTGTACATAGTGAGCAAAAGCTGCCTTTAATTTTCCAAAATAAATCGTTGATATATAAAGGGCTTATTGACCCAAACCAATATAGTCATAAAGAAAGTTTAGCCAGAATCCATGAAGTAAACAGAAATGTTTTACCTGAAATGAAACAGCAGCTACAATTGAAAGCTTATAGTAAAAGCACCATAAAAACATACATGAATGAGATGGGGGCTTTTTTGCAAACCATTAAGAGTTACAATGCTAAAGATTTTACTGTAAAAAGAATAAAAGACTATTTACAATACTGCTTTGTAGAATTAAAATTATCAGAAAATACGCTTCATAGTCGTATGAATGCCCTTAAGTTTTATTATGAGCAGGTATTGTATAAGCATAAGTTTTTTTGGGAAATACCAAGGCCAAAAAAAAGAATTTTAATGCCCAAGGTTTTGGGCGAAGATGAGTTAGGCAACTTATTTAGGGCATTGGCCAACAAGAAGCACAAGGCTATGCTTTTTACTGCTTATAGTGCGGGGCTGCGGGTAAGTGAGATTGTAGCTTTGCAATTAAAACATATAGATAGCGACCGCATGCAGATACTTATAGAAAATGCAAAGGGCAAGAAGGACAGATATGTAAATCTTAGTCCGGTGCTGTTAGATATATTACGCGATTACATAAAAACTTATACTCCCCGACCTATCAGATTTTTGTTTGAAAGTGAACAGACAAAGGAGGCTTATCCCACACGAACAATTCAACAAATATTTACGAATGCAAAACAAAAATCGGGTTTAAAGAAGGAAGTAGGCATGCACAGCCTAAGACACAGTTTTGCCACGCATCTTTTAGAAAAAGGGACAGACATTAAATACATAAAAGACCTTTTAGGCCACTTCAATATTAAAACAACCGAGCGGTATTTGCATGTAAGCAAAAAAGCATTGGTAAATATAGTAAGCCCGTTAGACGACCTGTTTAAAAAAGGGAAAATAGACTGGTAATTAGCAACAATACAAAATGTATAATTGAGTGGATTGTTCTAACAACAATACGAAAACTATAACGCTAACTAATTGATTACCAGATTGCATTTTTATTTGGCATTTCGTCTAATAAGAACAATCTTCGCGTTAGCGGCTATTGCATTGCGACACCAAAATACTTTCAGTTTGACAAGTGAGTTCCAACGAAAAAATTAGCAACATTAAATTAATCGCAGAAAGCAAAAACGGACTTTGCTTATCAGACAGTTACGTAAATAATCGCAGCAAATTAAAATTCAAATGTGAGTTTGGGCATATTTGGGAGACAACTTCATATGTAATTGAAAGTGGAAGTTGGTGCAAGAAATGCTCAATGAAAAAAATTATAGACAATCAGAGAGACGACATAAAGGTTTTTAAAAAGATTGCAGAATTAAAAGGTGGAAAATGTATTTCTGAAACATACATAAACCAACATTCAAAATTATTATTTGAGTGTAAAAAAGGACACCAATGGTTTGGAAGACCGCAAGGTATTAAACGAGGTACTTGGTGTGGAAAATGCTACGGCACTGCTAAATCAGACATTAAAGAAATGCAAGATTTAGCAAATCAAAGAGGTGGAGTTTGTATTTCACTTGATTATAAAAATGACGCTACCAAATTAAAATGGAAATGTAGTGAAAATCATATTTGGGAAGCAACACCTAACAATATTAAACATGGCAAGTGGTGTCCTACATGTTCAGAAGGTTTGGGTGAAAGAGTTTGTCGCCTTTATTTTCAAAAAATATTTCAAAAGCCATTTATAAAAGTTAGACCAGAATGGTTGAGAAATAAGACAGGCTTTCCTTTAGAACTTGACGGGTATTGTGAAGAATTAAAAATTGCTTTTGAACATCAAGGAAGACAGCATTATAAAAAGACAAGTCTATTTCAAAGTAATTTTGCAAGAGATGAATATAAGAGAACCCTATGTAAAAAAAATGGTGTTAAGCTAATTGAAATACCAGAAGTTTTAACGGATACTAAAATTGAAGACCTAAAAGAATTTATTAGAAAACAATGTGAACTTCAAAAAATAAAACTTCCAAAAGATTTTAAAGCAGTCCAAGTTTCTTACTTAGAAATATTTACCTACACAAAAAATCAAGAAAAGCAACTTCTGATAAATAATTCTTTAGCAATTATAAATTCTAAAAACGGACGACATTTAGAAACTACGATTAATGATAAAGGCATTTTAACATTTAAAACAATATGTGAAAATCAGCACCAATGGACACTTAACTATTATAATTTGGCAAATGGAAAATGGTGTCCATATTGTTACAGAAAAAGTCTTTCTCAAAAAATGCGTATTCCTTTAACTGAATTAAAGAGAATAGCAAAAATCAAAGGTGGCATTTGTTTGACAAAATCACTTCTTGAGAACCCTAAACAAATTTTATGGCAATGTGCGGAAGGACATCAATGGTTGGCTTCTGCGACAAGAGTAAAATCAGGAAATTGGTGTCCTAAATGTGCAGGGAATTCAAAAGGAGAATTGTCCGAAGTATTAAAAATAATTCAAGAAAAAAAAGGCGTTTGTAATGACAAAGGGTATGACAATAACTATTCAGTTTTTAATATTTTTTGTGACCAAGGACACAACTTTACAACAATAGCAAAACGTTTAAAAAAGGGCAATTGGTGTCCTAAGTGTGCAATTGAAAATAGAGCTGCAAAAAAAAGGCTTACGATTTATGATATGCAAACGTTAGCTAAAAGAAAAAACGGAAAGTGTGTTTCAACAGTTTATAAAAATGACATAACGAAACTACTTTGGGAATGTGTACATGGACATCAATGGCTTGCAAGACCAAGCAACATAAGAACAGGACATTGGTGTCCTCTATGTGCAGGAAAGTCAAAGTATGACAAGTGAGAGCAACAAGCCGCTAACATGGGGTTTGGCAAAATACGGGCGGACGTAAGTTATCTTCGGCTTTTTTAATTCTGTTGTACTTTGGTTCGGGGCTGGACATTTACTATTTAGCTTTTTGTTGTTATCTTCATCAAAAGTTTTTCAATCAGCATTTGTTCCGGGCTTGACCAGCTACTATTCCCGTACTTCGCCAAGCCCTGTTCGTTGGCTGCAAGGCTAACAGAAATCTCGTAAACATTCAAATTTATAAACTATGGACACAATAGAACTTTTGACAAGTGCAATTCAACAGAAAAAGCAAGTTACTTATGAATACGACTCACCAGGAAGAGCCGTAGGTGTGAGAATTGGTAATCCTCATGCTATATTTATTTCGACAGCAGAAAATGTAAATATTGACATTTTCAAAATTGATGGAGTTAAAACAGACCCAGCAAAACCTTTGCCAGCATGGAGACAATACAAAGTCAAAGACATAAAAAATGTTGTAATTCTTGACAAAGTATTTTCAACTGCCGACGGCTATAATCCTACTTCAAAACAGTATGCAAGAGTAATAGCCAAAATATAATGAGTGTTCAATATCAAAAGGAAATCTTTTCAAACGGACGTGTAAAGTTATTCATAAACTTTACGGGTGTAAGCCCAACTAATGTTACAAGTAAAGACGATTTATCACTTTCGGTTTTTGCAATAAACAGACATAGCTTAGTTCCTATATTTTCAGAAACACTACCATTTGACCAAGTACAAGAACTTTACAATCATTTGAATAGTGTTTCAATCCTAAGAAACAATGGTACAACTCATACCAAAGAGTTTATAGAAGTTACAGATGATATTGCCGACATACTTGCTATCGTAAAGACTGTTGATACTAAACTTGTAAAATCTATACTTGACAAGGTAAACGAAGATGAGAAATTGGCTTTAGTTTTAGAAGCGTTGAATGAAAGTGAAATACAAAACCTACATGCTTCAATCCGACAAACCAATCATAAAAAATCTCTTTTTAATCTTAGACAATTGCTTGAACTTGAAGAAACAACTACAATAACAGACAGCGTTAAGTTATACGAAAACTTAGCTGAATATGTTGCAGGACAATCTGAAAAAATATTTCAGAATTGGATAGAGAAAAATATTTGGACATTAGGTATTGACTACATTCAAAAACACCCTGCAAGACAAATTGGGATAAATTCGGAAAGCGACTTAATAATGGAGACGACTGATGGATTTATAGATTTGATAGAATTAAAGCGTCCAAAATTTGAATTGTTTGACTACGACACAAGCCATAAAAGCTACTATCCTTCAAAGGAACTCTCAAAAGTTATTGGACAATGTATGCAATACTTAAAAGTGCTTGAAGATTACAAATTGGTATTAGAAAAGCAACATAAATTCAAACTATTAAGACCAAGAATTAAAATTATAGTTGGACGGACACATAAGTTTACTGACGAACAGTTTGAAGCATTGAGAATGTTAAATTCAAGCCTTAATCATATACAAGTTATCTCATACGACTACTTGTGTTTGTGTGGCGACAATATAATTTCCTATTACAGCAGACAACTTAAACAAGCAATTGAGAAAAAGACAGATGAAGTTTTACCGACAATCTCATAGACCGAAAAGCCCTGACAGCCAACATGGGGTTTGGCGTTATTGGGGCAGGACGTTGTTATCTTCATCATCAACAACATGGCAGCAGTTGTTCGGGCAGGACGTTTTTCAATTTAGCTTTTTATTGTTATCTTCATCATCAGTTTTTTAATTGGGCTTCAGTTCCGGGCGGACGTTTTTCAAATCCCCCAACAACGCCAAGCCCTGTTCGTTAGCGGCTATTAGACCAGACAATCCTAAATTTAAAGCAATAAAATATATGAGTATTCTCAAAGTATCACACATCAAGGCACATTTAGAAAAAAATTTCAGAGGTAAAATTGACTTAACTGACATTCAAAACAGACCTCAGGCAGACATTGATAAAAACTTTCTGTCAAGAGCATTAGCAGCATATTCTTTGACTATAGTTGCAGTTGCATCTATTGAAGATGCAGCAAAATCAATTGTTGATGGCTTTGATGATAACGGCATTGACGCTATTTATTTTGACCCATCTTCAAAAAATTTATGGTTAGTTCAATCCAAGTATATTGAAAATGGAACAAGTGGAATTGATAATGGTGACGTAGAAAAATATACGAAAGGTGTTAAAAATTTGATAGACTCAAAGTTTTCCCGATTTAATGAAAAGGTACAAAAAAGACAGCAAGAAATCTTAGATGCACTTCAAGATGCTACAGTCAAAATACAGGTTCTTTTTTGCTACACAGGTAAGAAACTTTCAACACATAATGAAGCCAGCATAAATGATTTAATTGAAGAACTAAATGACAATAGTGATTTAGTTAAATTCAATGATTTCAATATCGATAAAGCCCATAAAGGTTTGGTAGTTGGATTAAATTCTGAACCGATAAATGAGGATATTATAATTTCAAATTGGGGTTATATTGACGAACCATATAAATCATATTATGGTCAAATCAACGGAGCTGCATTAGGCGAACTTTGGTTAAAATATGGTCGTAGATTATTTACTGAAAATATCAGAAGCTTTCTTGGAACATCAGAAGTAAACGACGAAATCGTTAAAACAATTAGAACCGAACCAAATAATTTTATATATTTCAATAACGGTATTACAATTCTTTGTGAGAGCATTAAGAAGAAGCCAATTAGTGGTAGTGACAGAAACCTTGGTGCTTTTGAATGTGAAGGGTTGTCTGTAGTTAATGGGGCTCAAACACTTGGTTCTATTGGTTCGTTGACTGATATTCCAACAATTGATTTAAGTAATATAAAAGTCTTTGTTAAGTTTATTTCCCTTGAAGGAAGTCCAGAAGGTTTTGGACAAAGAATTACAGTTGCGACAAACACTCAAAACAAAGTAGACAAAAAAGATTTCGTTTCACTAAATGCTGAACAGGAAAGAATAAAAATTGACTTGAAGCTTGAAAATATCGACTATCACTTCAAGCGTTCTGACGAAAAAATAATCCCTGATGAAACAAACTATATTCTCGAGGAAGTTGCATTTAGCCTTGCAGCACTTTGGGAGGATGTAACGCTAACTACAACAGTTAAAAAAGCTTCAGGGAAATTATGGGAAGACGTACAAAACAAACCATACATTGACATATTTAATAGTACTGTCTCTGCACGAAAAATAATTAAAGCCGTAAAGATTTATCGCTTCATAACAAATAAATTAAAAAATTTATCTTATGATTCAGAGGGCAGACAGAAAAGTGTTTATTTGTATGGAAACACTTTTGTTTCTCACATTATATTTCAGAGACTTCCAAAACAATATTTAGCAGACAGCAGTCCTGATTTCCAAAATTTTTATACCACCGAATTAGACACTAAAATAAACGAATGTTTGACTGAGTTGGAAAACTTAATAGAAACTAATTATCCAGAAGCTATGATTGGTTTTATATTTCGTAACTACTCAAAATGTAGAGACTTGAAAGCGTTAATGATACCATAACAGCCGCTAACAAGGGGTTTTGCAATATTGGGGCGGACGGAATAACAATGAACATTTGTAATTCTATATGGCATTTGTTCGGGCAGACGAGTTTCAATTTGGCTTTTAGTTGTTATCTTCATCATCAGTTTTTCAATTGGGCTTCGGTTCCGGGCGGACGATTTTCAAATTCCCCAACATCGCAAAGCCCTGTTCGTTGCCTGCAATAAATTTGGACACACCACTATGGCCAAGTACTTACAAGACATACATATAAATTTCCCATATCCACCTAAGTCTTTCTCAAACAAAGAAATAGAAGACTTTAGAATAGACAATAAAGAATTGTGGAGTTCTTTAAAACTGATTGAAGATTTATACAACTTTAATTTCCCGAAAAAATATATAACCCACGATAATCTTTGGCGATTAGACATATATTTTTTTACGGACAAAAAATCAGAACATTTAGAAGAAGGTATGGAAAGTACACATTATGTTGACATTGAAATTCTAAGAAGAAAAGACGAAACAGGAAGAAAAGAGTATTTGTTTGAAAAAGTATCAAACCAACTTATAAACTATTTAAAAAAATCGGGTTACTCAACAATTGAATTTGAAAAGTTAAACTCTCATATCTACAAGTCAGGAATTAAGTTTGATGAACCCTACAAAAAAGAAAAACTTTCTCCAGACAAAAAGCATAAAGCATTTATTTGGGCAAAGTTTGATGAATTTGAAAAGGCAACTTACATCAAAGTTTTAGACAAAAAAGAAAATGAGGTACTTTTTATGAAAGTGGACAATCAACACTTTAGTAATTTCAAAAGTATAAAATGGCAAGACAATTCGACTATTAATATTTTTGAAATAAATACATATAGCATACCAAAACAATTTGAAGACTATTATGAAATAGACTTATATGGTAACTGTAATTATAGACCAATAACTAGAGAAGCTAATTTTCACTATGGACTTAAATTAATTGAAGAAAAAGTATTTTTTGAAAAGGGTTTAGATTACATAAAAATCGCAGCTGAATTAAATCACGGAAAAGCTAAAAATATACTTGAAAATTTAGTGATAAATCCTTCCGAAAGAAACTCAAAGATTTTAATAAGACAAGTAAAGAATTCAAAGTATTTTTAACTTTTACTGCAGGCAACATTGGGTTTTGCAATAGTTGGGCTTGACGTTCGTACAATAAGCGGCAGTAAACATCCAAGCTTTGGTTCGGGCAAGACAAGCAACATTGGGCATTAGTTCTTAACATCATATTTATATCTTTACCCAGCAGCGGTTCCGGGCAGACAGTTGGTCAATTCCCAACCATCGCAAAGCCCTGCTCGTAAGCTGCAAGCAATTCAAACATCTCAATACTTTAAAGTGTATAAAAAGAAAGTTGTTTAGACATAACCAATAAAACATAGAGCATGATAATCAAAAAAGATAAAGTAATAAAAGTTGGGAATCATATCAAACCAATTCATTTTAAAATGCGTAAGGAATCTGAATTAATTATTGGTAAAGATTACTACATAAGTTTTGGAATGAACAAAGCTATACCTTGCATACTGCTAAACATCATTGATAACGGAAAGGAAATCCCTAAACAAGTTCAAGTAGGCATCAAGGATAATTCACAATCGGGTTACGGAGATATTAATATTGTGTATAGTGACGAAATTGGACTTACACCAGAAGAAGCTGTTATCAATACCCGAACTTCTTAATAAAATAATTGCAACTATGAAATACATTTTAATATTCTTATTCATTGTAGTGTTTACCAGTATAACATTTGGACAACATACATTAGTGTTAAAAAGTGGAGAAACGATGAAGGGAAAAGTCGAAAGGTTTAGAAATGATTCCCTAACCTTTAATTTCAAAGGAAACAAAATTCAATTTAAATCATCTGAAATTGTAGCAGTATATTTTTCCGAAAAAGATATTACAAAAGAACAGCCGACCATCCCAGCACCTGTAATTACCCCTAAACCCGAAGGCAAAATATCAGGGGTTGTTACTTACTATTTCAACGACAATTATGGTGACAAACCAGATGTTGGTGCTCAAGTTTTAATTATAAACAGCTTAAACGTTCCTAATTTTAATTATGCAACTGTTGACAGTTTTCGATATGCTAATACCTATAAAATCCTGTACAGTTCATATGCAAAAAGAGGAAAAGTTCCAGATGACATAAAAGAGAATGTACAAAAATATGGAGTTGAAACTCAAGAAGGTTTTGACGCATTGGACAACAGAGCAGGAGACGAATTAAATAAAATAAGGTTTAATAACATTATTTATTGTACTAAGGTATCCGTTGACGGCAATGGAACATTTTCTGCTAATGTTGAACCAGGAAAATACTATGTCTATATAACCTCAAATAATAGAAAAGGCAGGAATATGACCGAAGTAATGGGAAAAGTTAATTGCAAAGAAGTCGTAGTTAAATCAGGTGAAACATCAAACGTAAACGCAAAGTTTGACCTGTACTAAAATGCCTGCAGCTTACATGGGGTTTGGCGTTATTGGGGCAGGACGTTGTAATCTTCATCATAAGCAACATGGCAGCAGTTGTTCGGGCAGGACGTTTTTCAATTTAGCTTTTTGTCGTTATCTTCAACTTCAGTTTTTCAATTGGGCTTCAGTTCCGGGCGGACGTTTTTCAAATCCCCCAACAACGCCAAGCCCTGTTCGTTGGGCGAAATTAGCAAACACTCTATGACTATAATCAGACCAAGGCTTAATGACTATCATAATTTACCATTCAGTCAAAATGAAGTAGATTTTGTTATTCCATTTATTGACGAAGATATTCCCTTTTATATTGACCCTTTTCTATTGTGGAAATCACCGTCACAACAGGACAATTCATTGCACTTATCATTAATAAACTCTTTCAATTATTTAGGTAATCAATTTCTAAAAGGTAATACAGATACCTTGGACACTTTGATAAATAGTTCTGAATGTAATGAAATTGGATTAGGTACCTCAAAGTCAAAAACTGGAAAAAAAATTGGAATTAAAGCAGCGACAGAAATACTTAGTTTATATAAGGACATACCCCAAATATCCAAGTCAGGATTTACACATTTTGAAGAAATTCAACTTTTTGTTGACAATATTGCTGAAGACAGAATTAGTGATATAACTGCAAATTTTGTTAAATCATTTTTAATTGATTTCACAATTGAACAGTGTGACAAACATAGCATACCAATTCAGTCTGTAGAAATAGAATGTTTTGACAACAAACTAAACAAGTTCCTAAAAGAACAAGTATCCTTACCTGTAAACCCTAATACAGGTTTACCTTTACTGCTTGTGCCAAAAAGGTGGCTTAGACACACTACTTATATAAACTATAATAACTATTATAAGGAATATTATACTGCAAAAATTCTTAAGCCAGGAGAAAAGGAAGACAGAATAAAGATTTTAAATTTTAACCGGCATAATTATGATATAGTTCAATCCTATATTCAAATAAGAGAAAGGCAACAGGCAGATTGTAAAAATGACCCTCTTTTTAAACAAATCCCAGTTCTATCTGCAAAAAGAAAATTAGATACAATTTTAAAACTCCCAACAGGCAAAACTGATAATGCCGACAGAGATTATGAGGACAACCTTTGTCCCTTGTTAGCAACTTTATTATATCCACATTTAGATTTTGCAAAAGAACAAAGCAGAACTGAAAGTGGTGTGTCGATAAGGGATTTGGTATTTTACAATAACTGTTCGGAAAACTTTTTAAAAGAAATTTATCAAACATATGATTGCAAGCAGATGGTATTTGAACTTAAAAACGTTAAAGAGGTTAACAATGACCATGTAGACCAAGTCAATAGATACCTAAAAGATAGTTTTGGTAAATTTGGAATAATTTTTACTAGAAATGAGCCTCCCAAAAAAGTAATTAAAAACATCGTAGACTTATGGTCGGGACAACGAAAATGTATATTAGTCTTAACTGACAGCGATTTAAAATTAATGTGCCAAGTTTATGAAAGTAAGAACAGGACACCCATAGAAGTTATAAATATGAAATTCGTAGAATTTAAAAACCTATTACCAAATTAAACTTTCAAAATGACAAAACAAGAAGTTGACACATTCGAAAAAGCCCAAGCCCAATTAGAGGGTTTACATTCTGAAATTAGTGCATTGTCAAAAAAATCTCAAAATGATGCATTGAACAAATTCAAACTAAAGTTTGTAAATCAAATATTAACAGGAGCAAATTCAGTTCTAGGGGAAAAATATAAGCCATTTCCAGACTTTAATCTATTTGACGAAAATGATATTCCAACAAACAGCGATGCGGCAATGATGCTTACACAATATCTTAGCTGCTTTGAAAAATTAAGAGCTGATAATGTAATCCAAGAGTTTGGTCATTGGTATTGGATTATTGACAAAAAGCAATCAGAAGTCAAAACTATAATGCCAAAAAAAATAAAAGAAAAATAATATGGCTAAACTAAAAATTGATAAAGCACTCTTGCCTATGACGGCAGATGTGACTAAGTTTAAAATGCTATATCCGATGATAAATAGTGATTTGGATGAAATTCGAGAGCTTTCCAAGAAGAAGCAGGATGAGCCTTTGAACAAATTCAAAGTCAAGACAATAAATAAAAAGCTAAGTCAAGTATTGGAAATACTAAAAAACGAGCCAACACATCAATTTCTAGAACTGTTGGATGAAGACACATTTCCTAGTAATAGCGACGCAGTTTTAATGATTTCACAATTCTTAAAAGCATTAGACCAATATAAGCAGAGATATTACCAAAATGACGGTTCTGAATTTGGTTTGATTAGGCAAAATAACACATGGAAAACTAGTGATTAACTTCGCCCAACATGGGTATTGCTGCAAGTGTGGCAGGACGTTGTAACCTTCGGCTTCAGTTCGCTATCAGCAGCGGTTTCGGCGGACGGAATTCTGTTGGGCTTTTAGTTTTTATCTTGTACTTTTAAATCTTTATTGGGCAGCAGTTCCGGGCAGGACGAGCAATGAATTCCACACCTGCAGCAATACCTGTTCGTCAGACTGTGAAAAAACTAAAATCATCGAAAAAACCGTCAATTTTCTTGAAGTAGAAATGCATTAGAAGCTCATCTAAGCAGCCTTTAAAAATGAAGCAGAAGTTTGTCTGGAAAAAATGGAGTGCCTCAATGGCTCAAAAATGCTTCTGATAAAGCCGGTTTTTAATGAGCCTACTACTTTGTTGTAGTTTGGTGTCCAGTTTTCAATGGCTTTTTGCATCTTATCGAAGCCAAGGATGTTTTTGGTGCGCATAAAGTTGTAACTGAACATGATCAGGTTCATTTCCCCATTCACTTTCTCTAATCCTTTTAACAAAGTGAAGGTATATCCCCACTGCCTTTTGATGGTGCCAAAGGGATGCTCTACTATGGCCTGCCTTCGCTTGTAATAGTGTGGGTTTTGTTTGATGTTGTTATCGTTTATATCCACCGCATCCTGATATTCGCTTCGGTGTATAATACGCTTATCTAGTTTGGTGCATTGTTGTTTTAAAGGGCAGGTTTTGCAAGCATTGGTTCGGTAGGTTTTAAAACGATAACTGGTTTCATTGGCTTCTCCTTTCTTGTTGTGCCAGGTGCCTAATGTGCTTAGTGTGGCTCCTGCCGGGCAGGTGTAGGTATCGGCTGTTTTGTTGTAGGTAAAGTTCTCTGATAAAAATTCAGGTTCGATGTGTTTTACACCCGGTTGTTCTTTGTAGGCTACATGGGTTTGCATATTGGATTGCTGACATTGAGATAGTTCGGCTCCGGTATGGTAGCCTTTGTCGGCAAGCAACATCAAGTGCTCTTCTTGCTGTAGTTCAAGATTTTGTTTGGCTTGTATTGCTGCTTTGTGCAGTGCTTTACCATCGTTGGTATTGGTGGCTTGGGTATGTACTATCAGGTTGTGTTTATCGTCTACCACGTTTTGGGTATTGTACGCTACTTCTACAATAGATTTGGTTATTAGTATGCTGCGGCTATCAACATCGTTGGTACTTATTTGCTTGTCGGTAGTAGCATCCAATTGTTTTTGCAGGTCATCATACTTTATCTTTCGCTCTTTCAATTTGGCAAGTCCTTCGGCTATCTTTTCCTTTCTTACCTGCAGTTCGTCTGTCTTGTTTTCATGAGCATCTAGTTCGTCTAATTCTTGTAAATACCTGGTTGTTTTGTCTTCTATAAATTGTTGATGCTTTTCTATTTTGTTTTGATTGTAATTGTTCTTCTTACTGTTTACTGCTCTGAACTTGCTGCCATCTACGGCAAGGGTTGATTTGCCCAGCAAGCCAGCTTCGTTCAAAAACTGTACATACAGCTTAAACATGCTTTGCAAAGGCTTTGCATGCAGCTTGCGGAAGTCGGCAATGGTGTGGTAGTTGGGGCAAAGGTTTTGGAGCAACCAATGTAATTCTATATTGCGATTGCACTCTTTTTCCAGCTTGCGGCTGCTGCGTATTTTGTTGAGGTAGCCATAGAGATACAATTTTAAAAGTACCTCCGGTGCATACGGTGGACGGCCTTCGCTTTTGTGTACGGTTTTAGTAAAGCCGAGTTTATTCAACTCTAATTTATTGATAAACCCATCTATCAATCGAACAGCATTGTCGAGTGCTATCTGTTCCTCCAATGAAGAAAAGTAAGTCTGAAAACGGCTAGTGCCTTGTATGTATTCCATAAGTAGGTGAAGCAAAGTTCTTGTAATGTTGTGACTTTGCAAAGCCATGTGTATATTTGTTGAAGCACGGGAGTTTTTTCACAGACTGTTCGTTAGCGGTCATGCTTCGTCTTCACTTTGTAAGAAAAATATAAACCAATGATAAAGTATTTCCTCCTTCTACTCCTTTTCTTTAACGCATCCTTTGCGATTGCCCAAAAAAGTACTGCCTGGTATAACCATACTTTATTGGATGTAAAGAATTTGGAAAGTAGTGTAGATTTTTACCCCTGCTAGCGTAAGTGTTCGTTGCGTTTGTTGAAGTTTAGCGAAGCGTAACTTCAATACAATATGAAAAGCAGGTCTTTGACCGGTAGAAAGTCGAGGTGCTTTTAATTTTTGCTTTTTCAGTTTTCTGCATAAGGATTTCTGTTGGGCTTTTAGTTTTTATCTTGTACTTTCAAAACTTTAATGGGCAGCAGTTCCGAATAGAACGATCAATGAATTCTACACCTGCAGCAATACCTGTTTGTTAGCGGTCATGCTATTGGTTACCTTGCAAAGATTAAACTGACTGATAAATGGACAGACAAAACCCATACTTCAGCAAAAGCAAAAGAGGTGCACGACATTTCTATTTTGGTTTATGTGAACTACATTTGTTGTTGCCCGACGCAACCATGATTGATAAATAATTCCTGCTACTTTGTAACTGACTATAAATTGTTAAATTAGCCAAAATGAATATAGAGCCACTTAATCTGTTGCTAGCCGATGATGATACGGATGATCGTATTTTCTTCAAAGATGCTTTGGAAGAATTACCCGTAACTGCAAAACTCACAACAGTAAATGACGGGGTGCAGCTAATGCACTTTCTATATAAATCGGAACTGCTGCCAGATGTGCTGTATCTTGACCTCAACATGACTCGAATAAACGGGTTTGATTGTTTGGTAGAAATAAAGATGGATGAAAAATTAAAACAACTTCCTGTAATTATATTCTCCACTTCTTTTGACAAAGAAGTGGTATCACTATTGCATGAAAAAGGTGCGCATTTTTACATACGCAAGCCCGCAGAGTTTTCAAATCTTAAAATGGTAATTGAAAAATTGCTTGCATTGATTGCTGAAACAAACAGCCAATAACCGACAAAAGAAAAATTTATTCTTTCGATATAATTCTTGACAAAATGGATACAATCAATCAACATAAAGAGCAGAAGATTACGCCCCAAAAAATTGAAGAAAGCAAAAAGAAATTGCAAAATATTTTCAATAATTCGCCTTCTGCCATTGCTATTTTTGACGGACCCGAACACAGGTTTGTTATGGCAAACCTTGCGTATCAAAAACAGAACAATCGCAAAGAAAAAGATTTTTTAGGTAAAAGTTTTTGTGAAGTGTTTCCTGAACTGGAAGGCACCGGCTCTTTTGAATTATTTGATAATGTTTATAAAACAGGTGAAACATTTACTGCAAGCGAATATGCCGCAATGATTGATTCGGATAATAATGGTATCCCTACACAGCGTTATTTTAATTTTTCTTTGGAGGCGTTAAAAAATGAATTGAAGGAAATTTATGGCGTAATGGTGATGGCCTTCGACATTACCGAACATGTTGTTGCAAAGAAAATAATTCAAGAAAGCGAAGTAAAATATCGAACGCTGTTTACTTCCATCGATCAAGGCTTTTTGCTTGGTGAAATAATCCGCAATAATGAAGGGAAGGGAATTGACTACTATGTGCATCAAGTTAATGACACTTATGAAAAGCAAACAGGAATAAATAAAGATTTGGTACTTGGTAAAACAGTACTCCAGGCTTTTCCTACAATTGATAAATGGTGGATTGAAACCTATGCTGCTGTTGTAGACAATCAATGCCCGGTAAGGTTTGAGAAGTTTTTTGAATTCACTAACCGGTGGTTTGAAATCAAAGCTTCACCAGCAGGGGAGGAAATGTTTATCATTTTATTCACCGACATTACTGAACGCATTCTGGCTGTTGAAAAAATTAAAGCAAGCGAACAACAATTCAGCACACTTGCTAACAACATTCAAAACCTTGCATGGATTGCTGATGGCGGGGGATATATTTATTGGTATAACCAGCGATGGTATGATTACACAGGAACTACATTGGAAGAAATGAAAGGCCAAGGCTGGGAGAAAGTGCATCACCCAGACCACGTTAAAAGTGTAATTGATTTTGTACAAAAAGCATGGCATATAAATGAGCCCTTTGAACTTACCTTTCCATTGCGTGCCGCAAATGGAGAATACCGATGGTTCCTTACCCGTGCATTTCCCGTGAACGATGAACAAGGAAAAATCAGTAATTGGATTGGCACCAATACAGATATAACAGAACAAAAAACTTTTGCAGAACAATTAGAAATAAAAGTAGAAGAGAGGACAGCAGAACTAAATAGTAAAAATGAACAACTTGAAACGCTGAATAAAGAACTTCAATCATTCGCTTACATAAGCAGTCATGATTTGCAGGAGCCACTAAGGAAAATACAAACATTCTCAACCCGTATTTTAGAGTCAGAAGAAAGTAAATTATCTGACGACGGCAAAGACATGTTTAAACGAATGCAGAATGCCGCCAAAAGAATGCAAGCACTCATTGAGGATTTACTTGCCTACTCACACACCAACAGTGAAGAACGCAAATTTGAAAATACGGACCTGAAGAAAATTGTTGAAGAAGTGAGAGATGACTTAAAAGAAGAATTAAATGACAAGCACGCTACCATAAAAGCAATAGAATTGTGCGAAGTTCATATTATTCGTTTTCAGTTTCGTCAACTCCTGCACAATCTTATAGGCAACTCCTTAAAGTTTGCCCACCCGCAGCATCCGCCACACATAAAAATTGAGGGTGAGATTGCAAAAGGAATTAAATTCAACAACGAAAAACTGTTACCTGAAAAAAAATATTGCCACATAAGTATATCCGACAACGGAATTGGCTTTGAGCAAAAATACAGCGAAAAAATATTTGAAGTATTCCAACGCCTGCATGGTAAAGAAGAATACAACGGCACAGGAATCGGACTTGCCATTGTAAAAAAAATTGTAGAGAATCACAACGGCATCATCACTGCAACCGGAGAACTGAATAAAGGAGCAACTTTTGAAATTTACATTCCTGTAGTATGAACACTTCGAAAGCCCACGCAATTTCAAGCACATTCTATTTTTTGCAACAAGCCATGCAATCACACGAAAAAATAAAAAGAGATTGCAACCCACCGCACAACGACAGCATTAAATGGACACAGACATGACAGACAAAAAGCACGAACCGCTAACAAACCGCTTGCCGTTATTGGGGCAGGAAGTTGGAGCCATCAACAGCATCTCTTTATTGTGCTTTTGTTCGGGCTTGAAGTTCTTTGTTCAGCTTTTGTTTTATAAATTTACATCCGTAGGTTGTTGGGCTGAAGTTCAGGCTGAAGGAACATGAAACACCCCAACAACGGCAAGCGGGCAATCGTTGGCTGCAAGCTGACAGCATCTTTAAAACTACTTCATGAAGAATTTTCAGTGCCAACTTGATAAGTTACCAGAATTAAATCTTTATAAGTCCAACGTTGAAAGCTTGAAACAAGTTGATTTTGCGTATATGGTTCAAGAAATGATTATCGGGTGCTATCTGTTCCTCCAATGAAGAAAAGTAAGTCTGAAAACGGCTAGTGCCTTGTATGTATTCCATAAGTAGGTGAAGCAAAGTTCTTGTACTGTTGTGACTTTGCAAAGCCATGTGTATATTTGTTGAAGGACGGGAGTTTTTTCACAGACTGTCGTTGCCTGCAATTTTAAAACCAAAAACGATGGAAAACTTTATAGAAGTTAATGGAAATAAGTATGAAGCTTTTGTGAGACCAAGAATTGAAGATGATGGTTCTGAAAACTTCACTGTTTTCGTCGAGAACGAAGACCATAGAGTTGTGTTTTCCTATTGGCTCGAAAACATGGAACTTATACCCGTACCTCAAAACAGGGAAAGAACCGACATATCAAATGAATTATTTGAAGCTTTAAATTATGAAGTGATAGGATATGTAAAGGCAAATTGGTCTCCTTGGCAGAAATAAATAGATAAAAAACTATAGGCAAATGGATGGAGAACAAATATTATATTGCAACTTAAACATTGGAAAAGTTTCAATTGTACAAATAGACAAGGATTTTTCTTATTATAATTTGAAATCTGCATGCGTTCCCGACAATTATCATCATTATTTACCCGAAGATGAACAAACGATATATATTTTTCAGAAGGATTTTGATAATTATGATGAAGCGAAAGAAATGGCAATAATTGTTTTCAAAAACTATACTAAAATTTTAAGACGTTTGTTGGGAGAAGGAGCAAACTTAATTTACAACCGATTTGATGTTTGCACTCAAGCAGGTAAACTAATTGACATAGAAAGAAACGAATACAGTGAAACAAAATTAGTTTCTATATATTTTTCAGACATCATTAGATTAAACCAACAAATACATTTAAATAATGGCTCAAGGTTAATACACTATGGTAGTAAAATATTGGACAAGAAAACCTATTTTGGAATTACAGATGAATACATTGAAAATTTCTCGAAGGCTCATTTAAAATATTTTGAAACACTTCTCAATTATGTCAGATAGTATAATAGTGAAGATAAATGAGATGAAGATTGGTGCAATTATTCCAAAGCAATATTTAGAAATTTATTCTTCTAATGTACTACGCAGCTACTATTATATTTGGTATGAGTTCAATTACGGGAATGTACAAAATGAAATTGTATTTAATGATTATCCTACTACGGCAAGCACAAAACATTTAGCTGAAATATATTTAAAGAAGAGCTTTGCACATTGTATAAAAAATATCTTACAACATTTTGAAATTACAGAAGCTGTTTTCAGCGATAATTTTATTAACAAACATGATTTTGCGATTAAATCCTACAGTGATATCTATTACAAAAACAAGTATTGGGGCTTTATCAGCGACTTTAATGTGCCTAAAGGAGAATATTATTTCGTCTGCCATATTTTTCCGCCTATAACTAATAAATTAGCTGAAGAAGGTAAATTACCTCTCAACAAACACAAATCATGGAGTGAATGCCAAGATTACGCTCAAGAATTATTTACGCTTTTTGCAAGAACCGTGGCTAAAGACTTACTACATATTTAACGTGTAAAAGGTCACTAAGCTAAAATCTCCATTAAAAGGAAACATCATTCGTGGACAAAACCAAAACTGCAGGCAACAAACCGTTTGCCGTTATTGGGGCAGGAAGTTGGAGCAATCAACAGCATTTCATTATTGTGCTTTTGTTCGGGCTTGAAGTTTTTTGTTCAGCTTTTGTTTTATACATTTACACCTGTTCGCTGTTGGGGCTGAAAGTTCGGGCTGAAGGAACATGAAATACCCCAACAACGGCAAGCGGGCACTCGTTGGCAGCCATTTTAAGGCGTCACCGTGAAAGTGCGGATAATTAGGGGGAAAACACAGGCTAACAACTTTTAAAATAGAAATACATTTACTAAATAGCCAAAACCAAAAATCATGAAAAGTAATTTTTATCTCTTAATTTCTTTTTTCCTTATCGTTATTACCATTAGTTCTTGTGGCGGTTGTAAAGACATTAAACCGAGTAGTCCTGACGTTAAAGTGGACACAGCGAGTTTTAGAAAAGCTTCCACAATTTCAATTCCTTTTGAAATCAACCTCAAACCAGCCTTTGATATAGCAGAAGACCAATTCCCTAAATCTTTTGGCGCTCCAAAGTGGAATGAACAATTTGGTACGGGCGGAGCAGACGCCTGTCCCAATGGTGTAAGTTGTGAATATTCTGTTACAAGGTCGCCGTTGAATTTCTCTATGGGCGGAAATATATTAACTACAAACTTGGCTTTTGTATATGGGCTTAACTGTAGGTTTCGTTTTCCTTGTAGTAAGGGTGCATTAGTTTCTGCTGGATGCGGTCCAGCACGAGCCCATGGTTCCTGGTCAACACAAATAAATATAGACAGTTCTTGGAACTCCAATGTCCATACTGTTAACAATGGTGTAATACCAGATGATAATTGTAGAGTTGGTCCATTCGGTGGAGTTGTAGATATTACCAGTAAGGTTATGGGTGGTTTTAATGTTGCTTTTGATAAAGTCGGGCAAACATTGGATGCAAAAATCAATGAAAATTTAAAATCGAAAGAAAGAATTTCAGAAGCATGGCAAAAGATAAGTCAACCATTTCCAATTCAAGATTTGGGATGGTTTTCTTTATCTCCCGATAGTATTAAGTTAAGTGCTTTTACTTTAGAAAATAACACTGCCAAGGTCAACCTATTTCTAAAAGCTAATCCCCAAATTTATTTTGGAAAGCAGCCAACAGTTAGTACAAAATCTTTGCCCGACAATAGTAGTTTTACCGAAAACAACTCTTTAAATATTTTACTTCCAATATCTACAGACTATTCATTTGTTGAAACACAGATAAAAAAGAATTTAAAAATTCAAGAAGGTGGAATTAGGTATCCACCAACAGGAAAAAAATATCTTAAAGTAACCGATGTAAATATTTATGGCTATGGTAAAAAAATTGTAGTAAAAGTTTCCTTTGACGGTACAAAATCAGGATATGCTTATTTAGAAGGCACTCCATCTTACGATGCTTTAACTAACGTATTGTCCTTTCCAGATTTAGCCTATTCAATAGATACAAAAAGTTTGATGCTTAATGCAATTGACTTTTTTAAACACGATGACTTTATAAAAGATTTACGAAATAGACTTACAGTTAATTTGAATGAAAAAGTAACCCAATTAAAAAGTAAAGTAGTTGAAGCTTTAAATAAACAGTACAAGGATTTTACTTTGCAAGGGAACGTCACCAATTTCAGGGTTCTCGGTTTGTACAGTGACCAAAGCAAAAATTTATTTACAGCATATTTCGAAATTAACGGCGACCTTAAAGTTCAAATTTTTTAATTACCAAATTTATAATAATGAAAAAGTTGATTATTATTATTATTGTTTTTAGTCTAATTGGATGCGATGGAATACATGGATGGTTTCCCGGATATACAGACCCACAGCCCACTCCAACACAACCTACAACAGGCTGTAATAAAGACTTAACTGTTCATTATAAAAACAACTGTTCAAAAGACCTTATAATGTATTTTATTGAAGTTAATCCTGGGACAACAGTTATGTGCGAAAGCCTAATTGACCAAGGAAGTATGAATATGAATGAAACAAAAACAGTCGTAATTCATAAAGGGAAAAATGGATATTTTGTTTTTGCGGAGGACAAAGAAGGCAAATGTTCAAGTGGACACAGAAAAGCAGATGCTTGGGTAAATTGTGAACAATCAACAAGCGACGAAGCAACCTTTAATGTTTGCAATTAATTTTGACATGCTTTAATGCGACAAAAACGGCTGCCAATAACTAAGGTTTCGTTTTGCCCAACGGGCAAGAAATGAAACCGGTGTTGAACGAAACCTTCGGTAGCCGTGTGCCGGGGGTTGTTATGGATTTGTCGGGGTATTGGCTTCGGGTTGCAGGCAGGAGGAGAGCCTGTGG
>JANPGE010000201.1:0-8631 GCA_031423805.1 Segetibacter sp.
TTCATAAACAAATGATTTTCAGCAAGTTGCATTTTTATTTCTCAACAAAAAATCAAATCGTCTTAGGTGATTAATCGTTGCAAACTCAATATTGACAATACTTTCAAAGAACTAAGGGTGATAACAACGCAACGCTAATGACAATTTATCCGTTTGTAAACTTTATGTAAAATTAACACTCAACTTGACATATATCAATTTGACGAATCCAAATTGGAGATAGATTTGCTTTCAATTATTAAAAAATAAAACCATTTTCTAAAATCATGAAAAAACTCTCATTATTAGCACTTTCAGCAGCAGTTGTATTGCTTTCTTCAATTAGTGTTTACAGCCAATCAACCTGGCAACTAGATAAAGCACATGCACGTTTAGGCTTTTCTATCACACACCTTATGATTTCTGATGTAGAGGGAAGTTTTAAAAACTTTACTGCAAGTATCAAAGCACCAAAAGCAGATTTCTCTGATGCACAGGTAGAAATGAGTGCTGACATTGCTAGTATTAATACAGACAATGAAGGACGTGATAAACATTTACAAAGCCCTGATTATTTTGATGCTGCAAAGTTTCCAAAACTTACATTCGTAAGTAAGTCTTTTACAAAAACAGGTGCTAACACCTACAGCGTAACAGGAGATCTTACTATGCATGGTGTAACCAAATCTGTAACATTAAATGTAATTGCCAAAACAGGCGTAAACCCTATGAGCAAAAAAAATGCAGCAGGATTTAAAATCAGCGGAACTATAAAAAGATCAGACTTTGATATAGCTGCAAAAACTCCATCTGCTATTTTGGGTGATGAAATAGAATTAATGGCAAATGCAGAATTTAGTCAGGGATAATAATAACATAAATATTAAAATAAAAAAGCACCGTTTACTTCGGTGCTTTTTTATTTTAATTTGACTTCGGGCAAAAAGGCTAATGCCTCAATAAAATTCATTGCAATTATAGCTTACCGATTCTATTTCAAATTTACCATAGACCATATCCCTGTCAGGATATGTATTAATTGTTTCGGCATATTTGGCAAGTGTTAGATTGTCTTTGGTTCTATAATTTGAAAGCGGCGTTGACCAGGGCATTTTTTTACCTGCATCCACATTGTATCTATCGTTTGAAATAAAGTTTACAAGCTCACCGGTCTCATTAAAATTAAGATTTGCTGAAATTGAAATTCCGTTATTTGTAAAAGTAGCTTGTACAACATTATTCCCCTTGTCTTGCCATACGATACGATTGTCAATAAGTGTTGCCGGTGCCATGCAGCACATATCATTAAAGAAAGTTACGGTTTCAGCTTTATCCATATCAGCACCCTCCTGATATTGAACTTTGAATATTGAAAATAGCCTTATATCCATAAAGGCATCGCCATTTTTAAAACAATGATAACCTGCAACAGGTAGCTGTTTCATAACTGCATTCATAAAAAATAATCTTGTAGGATTATGCATAAAATTATATTGCTCTGACTTAAATGACATCCATTCTGATTGTTCATTCTTTCTTAATTTACCCTTCATAACTATCCTGAAATTATTAACCTTAGGTTTGCCAATTGCACCCGTATAGTTAAGATATTTTTTTATGGCCTCCGGTAAATCTTGTATGTCAACTACAGTAAGTAGTGAGTTGTCAAAATAAGGGGGTGAATTTAATGCAGCATTTACATCGGTCTGATACCTTTTATAAAATCCAATTTTTGAAAATGCAAGAACAACTGAAATAAGTATTATAATATTTGCAATAGTTCCAAACTTAGCATCTTTCCAAAAGTTGAGAATTAGTATTTGAGATAAAATAACCGCAGCAAAGGCTATAATCCAGTAATAATTGTTGTTTGAAAACAAATAAAATGCAGCAACCATTAATAAAATAAATCCCAGTAACCACAAAATGCCAAAATATCTGGAGATTGGTTGTGCAAGTTGTTTAACTTCTAAAAGTTCAAATCCTTTTACAAATCCCATTACATGTATGAGACCATGAATCAAAATGAGTATTAACAATGCAGTTTTCATGGCTATTTTTTTGAGTGAAAGAAACCTTTAGTTATTTACAATGCCTTAATGCAAAATAAACGACAGAAAAAAATGGTAATGTTGAAAATGCAGTTTTGTAATTTAAACTATTAGAGCCTATTACAACCATAAAGCCCAAAAGCAATCCTATGCATGCTATTCCTATTTCAATTGACTTTTAAATTTATCTTTTAGAAATAATCCTCATTAATTTAATTCATTTACAAGCATACTTTCCATAAATTATTTAGTTGTCTTAGCACCAATCTTTTCACCCAGTTTATCAAATTCAATATCATTGGGTTCCCATAATTCTATCTTGTTGTTTTCAATATCCATGATGTGAACAAATTTACCATATTCAACAGTTTGAATAGAATCAGTAATTGTTACTCCCGACTTTCTTAGCTGATCTATTAGACCTTCAAGATTTTCGACACGGTAATTGATCATAAAATCTTTGGTAGAAGGTTCAAAATATTTTGTTTTTTCATTAAATGGACTCCATTGTGTAAACCCTTTTTGCGAAGAGTCTGCACCTTGTCTCCATTCAAAAACAGCCCCGTACTGATTCGTATTTAAACCCAGATTCGTAGCATACCATTCCCTGACTAATTTAGGATTTTTACACTTAAAAAAAACACCTCCTATTCCTGTTGCTTTTTTTGTATTTGCTTTATCAACTATCGGTTTTGAAATAATTGATTTAAAAGCAAACCCAAAACAAAAAGAAATAGCAATTGTAAAAAATATTAAAGTTGAATTTTTCATTGGTAGTAATTTAAATTTTCTTCAAGTTCAATAAACTAAATTAAAGTAAAATTATAAACCTTAACAATATTCTATTTTAATCATTTAATCCCTTACCATTAATAATAAGAGGAATACACTTTTCTATTCTTGCCGCTCTAGTAGCAATTAGTTTAGCTGCAGAAAAGTATAACAGGTAAGCCCTTTGCCTACCCGGCGTTAAAATTTCAAAAGAACTTCTCAAAGACTTGTTTGCATTTAATCTGTCTTGAAATTCATCGGGAATTTTAAATGCTGTAGGTTTCAATAATTCAATTTTCAATCCTGCTTTTTCCACTTTTATAGCTTCGGAAATATAGGTTTTTAAAACATGCTTACAATTATTTACTTCTTCAACTTTTGTAAAACGCATTTGTCTTGCTGATTGTACATTTTCTGTCTGTTGAATTAGAATATGTTTATCATCTTTTAACAATGCCCCTTTGAAAAATAAAACTGCACAATACTCCTTAAAGACATGTATTAGTACAATATTTTTTTTATCTGACATATAACATGGTACACCCCATTTTAACACTTCAGTTAGTCCACACTCAAGTATAATATTTCTCAAAAGGCAAATCTCTTCTTTCCACTTTTGGGTTTTCGTAAAATAAAAATTAACTTCTGGATTTATCAAAGTTTTGGCCATGCTGAATAATTAAGATGCAAACGATTTTTTGAATAATCTAAATCAAGTATTATAATCTTTCTTAGCTGAATATTATAATAAACATAAGAATAGCTAACAAAGAGACCCATAAATTTTAGCTGAATAGAAGGTGTTTCTAGTGATCCAAATCCTATCCAACTCAAAAAAGTCTGATTTTAATGCTGGTTGACCCTGGTTACAATGCAAAGCATTTTACAAATTAAATCATATAAATAATATAGTCGATCATTACTTTCTCTTCCATGAAAATATTTTTTCAATTTCCACCGCAAAAAATATCAAAGATGAAGATGCACCAACTAATAAAAACTCATAAAGAGTTAATGACTCCGTTTTAAATATTGGTTGAAGTAATGGAACATAGGTAACAAGAAACTGCAATAGTAAAGCAATTGTAACAGCTGCAATAAGAGGCTTGTTTGAGAAGATGCCTATAGTAAACAAAGAATATTTTTCTGAACGAATAGCCAATACATGTCCCATTTGGCTTAAACATAAAACATTAAAAACAATAGTTTGCCAATGTAATCCATGACTAATAGCCCATGATTGAGCAGCCAATGCAATTCCTGCCATAAGCATACCTACCCATATCATGTGCAAGCCTCTGCCATTTGCAAAAACACTTTGTTGCGGTGGACGGGGTGGCCTGTTCATAATATCCTTTTCTGCTTTTTCAAATGACAATGAAATTGCCGGCAGGCCATCTGAAACTAAGTTTATCCATAAGATATGAATCGGCAACAGTGCTACCGGCAAACCAAACATTGGCCCTAATAGTAAAGTCCACAACTCACCCGAGTTGGTTGTCATCAGGTATTTTATAAACTTTAGGATGTTATCATAAATCCTTCTTCCTTCCCTTACTGCTTTTATTATTGTAGAAAAATTGTCATCCAGCAAAATCATGTGGGCAGCTTCTTTTGATACATCAGTTCCTGTAATGCCCATTGCAATACCGATGTTTGCTCTTTTTAAAGATGGGGCATCGTTTACACCGTCACCCGTCATTGCTACATAATGACCTTTATGTTGTAATGTTTTTACAATCTGCAATTTCTGTTCGGGTGAAACACGGGCATAAACTTTTATCTTTTCTATTTTGGCTAAAAATATATCATTGTCTAAAGCAGCCAATTGTTGACCGGTTATCACCAAATCATTTTCGCTGCTTAAAATACCAATGCGCTGTGCAATAGTTTTTGCCGTAAGCGGATGGTCACCTGTAATCATTACGGGTACAATGCCTGCAGTCTTACATTGAGCTACAGCATCAAAGACTTCTTCACGTGGGGGGTCAATTATGCCTGTTAATCCTAAAAACTGCAAACCGGTTTCGTGTATTTCACTATTTGGATCATCAGGTAATTCATCCCAATAGCGATAAGCAAAGCCAAGTATACGATGGCCCTTAGTCGCCATTTCATCTACTTGCTTTTGCAATTGATTTACATCAACATTTTCACATAAATTCAACAAGATATCCGGTGCCCCTTTAGTAAATGAAATTATTTTATCATTGTGTTTGTGAAACGTAGTCATCAGTTTGCGTTCGGCATCAAAAGCAATTTCTTTCAATCTTGGCCATATATCAGATTTAATATTATTCTCCCTTGATACTTCCATCAACGCTATTTCGGTGCTATCTCCTTTTATTATATTATCAGTTCCTTCCACAGCATCATTATTGAGTGCAAATGCATGCAATAATAACACAACATCATTCTCCTGATTTATTGTTTTCAAATCTTCTCGTCCATATAACTTACCACCAATAAAGACCTCTTCCACTTGCATTTTATTTTTGGTAAGAGTACCTGTTTTATCAGTACAGATATAAGCAACCGAGCCTAATGTTTCTACTGCAGGTAATTTTCTGATAAGGCTATTAAATCGAATCAATCTTTTTGCAGCCAATGCAAGTGAAATAGTTATAACAGCAGGTAATGCCTCGGGAATAGCTGCCACCGCCAACGAAATACTGGTCATAATCATTTTAAAAACATCCTCTCCTCGTAACCATCCTGCTACAAAAAACAAAACACATAAAAACAAAACCAGTAGAGATAATTTTTTGCCAAATGAAGTCATTCGTTGTTGCAATGGTGTAAGCGTTTCATCTTCCTGCAACAGTTTTGCAATTCGACCTAATTCTGTTTGCATTCCGGTTGCAATCACTATTGCAGCTCCTCTTCCGTAGGTAACAAAAGTTCCTTTGAATGCCATATTTTTTTTGTCCCCTAAAGGCAAATCATCTCCTTCTAATGAATCAATTATCTTATCAATTGCATGCGATTCACCTGTTAAAGATGCCTCTTCAATTTTTAGATTAATAGACTCTACAATACGTGCATCTGCAGGTACAGCATTGCCTGCCTCCAATAAGACTACATCACCGGGCACCAATACAGTAGCAGGCAACCATACTATGCTACCATCTCTGTAAACCCTTGCCTGTGTCACAGCCATTTGCTTCAAAGCCAGCATTGCCTTTTCTGCCCGGTATTCCTGAATAAAACCCACCAATGCATTTAGCAAAACAATAATAAGGATTACGATAGTGTCTGTAAAGTCACCAACGATTCCGGATACAATTGCCGCGGCCAGTAATATCAATATCATTACATCCTTAAACTGTGACAGGAGAATAAAGATTATGCTTTTCTTCTTTCCTTCCTGCAATTCATTGGCACCAAACTGAAGCAGTTTTTCTTCGGCAGCATTTGTACTTAAACCTTTAATACCCGTACCCAATAATTCCAAAACTTCCGGTATGTTTAATCTGTGCCAGTTCATATTAGATAAAGTGCTTTTAGAAATTTACTGAATTTTGTAATTAATACAGAAGCAAATAATACTATCCTTTTAAAATAACATCAACTTGCATTTGTATAAAGTTAGATTTTTTATAGTGAAGTAGCTTGGTATGAACATTTATACCAAAAAATCCTTTTTACCTTTAACCAATGCAAACAATTTTCACAACGGACAGGCTTCAGTTAGGCATTGTTACTACAGATGATTATGCATTTGTGTCTGCACTTGTTAATACCAATGGTTGGCTGGAGTTTATTGGCGATAGAAATGTGCATAACAAAGAAGATGCTATTGCATACATCAACAAGATATTAGATGCGCCTAACATTCACTATTGGGTTATCAGGGTTAAGGGGTCAGGCACACCCGTGGGTATCATCTCTTTTATAAAAAGGGATTATCTTGATTATTATGATATTGGTTTTGCATTGCTGCCGGAGTATTCAGGATTAGGATATGCCTATGAAGCGGCTAAAGAAGTATTGTTGTTTGCAAGTAATGTTGCAAAACATCATCCCATAGTGGCTACCACCCTATCTAACAATATTAGTTCTATCAAGCTACTTACTAAACTTGGCTTGCACTTTTACAAAGAAATTATTGTAGAGGATGAAGCTTTGCTTTTGTATAGTAATGGTTGATTTTCAAAGTGTGTTCTAACCCCGGTATAACAAACGGGGGGCGCAAAGGGCACGAAATTATTCACTTAGTGCAAAGATGAAAGCCCCTCTAAAACATAAAATTGAAAATTAAAAAGCTCCATTATTCGTGGTGTCATAAACAATTCTGTTGGCTTTATTTTGGACTTGTCAAGTTGTGATCTGTTGATTGCGTCACTTCGTTCGCAATGACGAAAGCCTTTAAGCGAATTGTTATTCATTGATATTTATAAACTAATTTTATTGTAACAATATCTTTTCTGTAAGCACTATTCCTTCTTTTTTTTGAATCTTTACCACATACAAACCACGGGCAAGTGTGGCGACATCCAGGTGTACAATACTTTCATTTCCACTTATATTTTTTTGCATTGCAAGCTTACCTGAACCGTCAAATAGTTGTATGCTTTTAATGCTCTTGCCACTAATGCTTAGATGATTGCTTGCAGGGTTCGGCGTTATAGTTAAGCTTTCCCTTTTATTGATATCTACTATTACTATTGGAGACATTTTATTGGTGCCATCTTTATCAAACTGTTGTAAGCGGTAGTATAACTTGCTTACTACTATTTGTGTAGCATCATCGGTATAAGTGTAAGAATTATTTATTTGGTTAGCGTTGCATGGTATGGTGCCAACAGTTGTAAAAGAAATACCGTCTGAACTGCGCATTATATTGAAATGGCTGCTGTTTATTTCATTTTCAGTAGTCCATCGCAGGTTTACTTTTGTATCATTTGCTTTAGCGGTAAATGAAGTAATATACAACGGCAGCGTACAATCCAAGGCATTCAACCTTTGCCATATTTGGTTACACAACTGAAAAGGCACTTCTAACCCTGGTGAGGATGGCGCCTCACCCATACGTACAAATAGTAGTCCTTTACTTTTTGCTATACTAATGAATTGTCCGTTCTTACCCGTAGCAGCAATCATGTCTGCAGGTGCCTCAGGCGCATAAGATCCTGGAAATACAAACTGCGAAGTTGGTACCATAAAAGAACTTTTGCCGTTAAGCCACCACAGGTAACCATAAGACTTGTTCAGATTTTGTGAGGTATTCACCATTTGGTGTTTATATGCTGTATCGTGTAGCAGTGTATCTGTGTTCCAAATACAATCGTTTTGTATCAGCAGTCCAAAACGAGCCATACTTCTTGGTTTGCTAAAAAAAACATTGTCATAATCCAGTTTTATCCAGGTACCTGTCATGCCTATTTTTAACTTAAGCTTTTGTGTATTATAGTTGTTTAATGTTTGTCCTGTTGAGGTTCTTATGACCGAATCAAGCATAGTGTAAGGGCCATTATGATAGGCCCAACGGGTACCTGCATCTGCCTGATAGTTAAGGCAAGTATCAATTGTGCAGTGGTTGTCGGGCACTCCATCGTCTAAGCCGGTGGTCATAGTTAGTTGGTTTCTAATTTTTATTTTAGCTTCCTGTGCAGGTGTACAATTTGTCCACCCTTGACCAAGGTATTTAGAAGAAGTATCGTTTATAGACAAATATACTTCCTCCTGCGCTTTGCCGGTTAAAAAAGAGGTGATTGTTTTGCCTGCTGAAGCCCAATACCAAAGGCTGTCTTGAGTAAAAGTGCCGAAGTATTTCTCCAATACTATTTTTCCATCTTTTAGCAGAATAAATGCTTTGGTATTTTCTCTA
>JANPGE010000202.1:0-12708 GCA_031423805.1 Segetibacter sp.
GTTTAAAAATAAATTTTATGTAGAAGGAGAACCTAAACTCCGCTTTTATTTTGGTGTGCCCCTTACATCAGATGACGGATATAATTTAGGTGCTCTCTGTGTTTTAGATAAGTTTCCAAGATCAATAGATCCGGAAAAGATGGAATTGTTAAAAATCATAGCAGATGAGATTGTAAACCGCATTAATACAATAAAAATTATTGAAGCATTAAAATCTAAGGCGAAAGAAGCAAGCGATACCAAGTTAAAGGTAGCACATGATATCAGAGGACCACTTAGTGGTATAATTGGATTAGCACAATTGGTAAGTGCTCAAGGGGACAGAAACAAATTAGAAGAGGTATTGCAATTTGTAGGACTTATTCAAAAAAGCAGTTCGTCAATTTTAGAATTGGCGGACGAAATATTGAAGTGTGAGAAGAAAGGGGAAGGAAATAAAAGCTTGAAGAGTAATGAACTAAATCTCTTATCTTTTGAAGAAAAAATTGAAAAACTATACGTACCACAAACTATAAGTAAGCGTATTAATTTTTCTATTGTTACTTCTACGGCAACAGAAAGAATACCATTTTTGAAGAATAAGTTGTTGCAGATCACCGGAAATTTAATATCAAATGCTATTAAGTTTACCCCACAAAATGGTACCATAGTAGTCAAATTAGACCTGACAAATGAGCACGACAAAAACATATTGCTAATTGAGGTAAAAGACTCAGGTGTGGGACTAAGCAGTCAGGCAATAGAAAGTATTTTAAATGGAAACGCTTCATCAACTGATGGTACAGGTGGAGAAGCGGGTTTTGGTTTTGGCTTATCATTGGTTAAGCATTTGATCGCCGGTTTAAAAGGCACCTTGAAAATAACCTCACAGCCGAATGAAGGAGCAATATTTTCTGTACAGTTACCTTTAGCTTAATGTGTAATTAGGTATGTTTTGGCAAATTAAGGCAAGTGTATTAGTGTTTAGTTTTTATGGATTTGGCACAGCAGGTTTTGGGTCTTCAATAATTTGCTGCTCCAAAAGATATTGGAGAACTGCAGCAAGTCCATTTTCAAGATTATTAGACACATGGGTTTTATTCATTTCGATATAGGTTAGCTTATAATCCAAAAAGATATTTTGCAAATTATTTCCTGCGGCCACCAATTTGTTTAAGACATCTATTCTTTCATCCATGGTCGCATCTTCCCATTCTGCCGATCCGGGGTCAAGACAGCTTCTTAAAGTCCGGTGCTTAGAATAGGGTGTGCTCAACACATTATCTACCGTTTCGCAATAATTAAATGCTGACATATTGTTAGATTATTTAGTTATTTTTTTACGAGTCAATAAATTTTTTATTGGATTTACCTTTTAAAAATTTTGTTATTCTCCATTAGCAATTTGTTCATTAATTCACCATTTATTCATATATAATACTGTGGTCTAAAATTAACCATAATTACAATTATGACTAGGAGTTTCCTGGGAGTTAAAAAAGAAGGATCGGTAATGTATAATCATTTTCAATTAAAAAAATTTGTTCTGGTTTGGGTATAAAGTTGTTTCAATTTTATTATTTCCTTATCTCCACTTTAAAAGAGTTTCTTAATCCATCACCTATTACGGTCAAAATGTAAGTGCCACCATACACGGTTGTTGTTTCCAAAATGCAAATGGTACTTCCCTTGTAGAAATCCTTTTTTAGCACCACTTTTCCGCTAAGATCGGCAAGGGTTACATGGAGGTCTTTTTTCAAAGTATTGCTTATTTGAAGCGTTATTAAACCAGCGGTTGGGTTGGGGAAAACATTTATACTTACATCGGTTTTTTGCAAATCAACCATCAGGATATTCGAATAGCTAGACTTACCATCGTTGTCAACGAACTTTATCCGGTAATAATTGCTGCCTGAAATTGCCCTCTCGTCGGTAAAAGAATAATTGCTTTCAGCGTTGGTATTGGTGGCTTTTAAGCTTCCTATTACACTCCATTCTGCTCCATTTTGGCTTCTTTCAACCATGCACCTTTGGGTGTTGATTTGATGGGTTGTTTTCCAGTTGAGTACTACTCTTTTCTCTTGCAACTTAGCTGTAAAGCTCAATAGGGTTAATGGTAATGCAGTTTGATTTCCTCTTACACAAAGCAAATAATGTCGGACGGTTTTGACATCGTAAGTGGTAATGCCAAACTGTGAGTTCAGGTACCATGCCTTGGCAGTTTGGTTGGGTAATGTGGTTGAGGACCAATATTTGTTGGTGGCTATGTTGGTGAAAAAGGTGTTGTTGACTGATGGATTTATCCGTGTTTCATCGTTGAGCGATTGCAACTCTTTGATGTTGGGCAACCGCCAATCTGTAAAGCCCGACAGGGTTAATGAATCGGCGTAAGTCAATGCCTGCTCCCAGGTGATACTATCAGTGTATGCCAGCTTTTGCCAAACCAAGTTTGTAAGATGATCGGTGATGGTGCCATCACCATTGTCGGTAAAATGATTGGGGATTGTAGTTGGCGACGTTACATCTCTCAGAGCCCTTACATGAAATTTCTTGGTGCCACCTGCGCTAATGGTTTCTGTCTTTGGATGATTTCCAATACCTCCTCCTGCATTGGTACACCAAACTTTGTTGTTGTCATTGGCTTGTCTAAGACTACTCCACCAATATTCCGCTCCGGTATTTGGAAACACAGACGTATTTATTGCCGGGTTTGCATTCTGATGGTTAAGAATACTAAATGCCTCATGGGGATTGGGCAAACGCCAATCTGTAAAGCCGCCTAAAGTAAGTGTGTCGCAATAAGTTATAGCCCTCTCTATGGTCATTTCACCGCCGTCTGTTTGCTGCCACATAAGGCCGGTTACGGTATCAGTTGCGGTACCATTTCCATTAACCGTAAAAAAAGGCGGATTGATGGTGTAATCAGCATCCTCGCCGGGTGTATTGGTATAGCTGGTATTCTCGCCGGTATCGGGCAAGCGTAGCATGGTTTTGATAACAGGCTGCGCAAAAATGAATGTAGAAACTATAATGAAGCAAGACAGCAGTAGGACTTTTTTCATGGTTAATGATAAGGCAGCGCTTGGTTATTGGACGATTAATTTTTTATTCAGTTGACTGTTGGCTAGCATGATAGTGACGAGATAGGTGCCTTTGGGTAAATGGTTAATATCGATTTTGCTTTTGTATTGCTGTGTTTCAAGAACCTTTTCGCCATTCAGGTTAAATATGGAAACCTGCTGCACATCCTTGTCCTGCACCTCGCTGCCCAATTGGAGTGAGAATCCATTATTTGTTGGGTTTGGGTAAATGATGACCCCTGTTTCAGACTTTTTCAATTCAACAACTTGTGTGTTTGAATATGTGAACTTGCCATCATTATCAAGGAATTTAATGCGGTAATAATTCTTTGCCTTTGGTGCTTCATCCCTAAAGGATTGTGCATGGACACCCGGTGTATTAGCAGTTGGAAGTGAACCAAGTATTGTCCATGTAAAACCATTTACGCTTCTTTCTACAATGCACGATTTTGAATTGAATTGGTTGGTGGTAGACCAATTAAGCAATACTTTATTGTTGGTTAATTTTGCAGTAAAACTGATGAGCGTAAGCGGAAACGGGCCTGTTGGAATGGTGCAGTTATGCCCTTGCTTGTTGTTGTAAGTGGAAGTGGTAGTACCTGTAGGCGACACAAAATTGAATGTGAAATTCCCCGAAGTTGTCCAGCTATAATCCACACTATAATTCTGCCCTGTTCGGGTGTAAGTAAGGCTGTAGCTATTGTTGGTACCGTTGGGAATGCAGCCTGTAATAACAGCCCCGGAAAGCGGTGTCAGCGCCGGCCTCACAGCAAATGCTTTGGGTTGTGGCACTATTTGCAACGTTGCATCTTCTGTTACTTTACCCACCATATTACCAATCATATAAGGTGCGGCAGCAGTGCCATGATAATGATATACACCATTCACTCCGAAGTGTCCATGGTTGGCATCTAACGCGGTCATGGGGGTAACACCATCGGGTTCTTTGCTGCCATAGACTGCAAAGCCATCCAAGGCAAATGCTATGGGCAGGTTGGCCGTTGTTTGTCCTGAAGTATAAAGGTGCAAGGGTGCTGTGTGATAATGGTAATCATCCGCACGGCCGCAGTGGCCGCCCCAGTTGTCTAATTGCCCATCAAGAAAAGCATCTACACCGGTGTTGGTATATGGATTAAAGATGGCTACACCATTTGCTGCCACCGCTACTGCACCTCTAAGAAAATGTTGCTGATTAACGGGCACAGGTGTAGTTGCCAAAACCGGGTTTAGGGGAATGCTCCATGCATTGGTATCGGTATAGCATTGAGGCACAGGAACCTGTTGCTGCCAACTCGTAATCCCCGTCATCATACCATGATTGGGAATGCCCTTTGACTCCACATAAAAATAGGTATTGTCCCACCGTGTATAAACATTGGGCTTAAACGGAACAAACGCAGAATCCAAGGTAAGCGGGTTGGTAGTAGTTAAGACAGAGCGAATACTTTTTCCCGTAAAACCATACAATATGAGCAACAGGCCAAGGGCAGGTATGGGTGTAAAATAGCGGCGCTTATTTTTGTTTGCTATCGCAAAAATGTAACCCCACAGACCTACCAATAACAAACCAACAATCCAAAAGCGATTATCAGTCGCCGGTTGGTTTTTTGTAGCATGCAATTCGTTGTTCAGTTGTGCAATCCATGCATTCTTTTGCAGCGCAAAATCCTGGTCTTGTTTAGAAAAATGATTGAGCGGAAAATGAACCACATTACTCTTAGCGTCTTCTATGTAAACATTGCCATCTTTGAACATGAAAAACGAACCTTCAATGGTTTTATTTTCTTCGCTCAAATGCCATAGACGAAGAACCGCCTTTTCATTGCTAACCTTGTGGGCAAACAAATAAGTGGAAAAAAGACAGCAAAAAAGCAGTAGTAATTTCTTCATGTAAAAAAATTTGGGTGATGATTTATATCAGTAATAATTTGACGACTATCCGATTTATTTCCGGCGATTGATGTTGAAAAATAAACTACCTTTTGCAGAATATTCCACTGCGTATTTTTTCTCAACTATATTTCATAACTCAAAACATCCCGGAAGCATCAATAAGAATGGTAAGGCTTTTGTGTAATCAAGTTGTTCATATTCAACTCCCATTTTTCGAATATTTTGGTAATAGGTTTGGTGCTGTAAATAATAATTCTTTTCACTTTGCAAATACGATGCTTTTTCGCCCAGGTGCTGTGCTATAAACCATTTTTCAATTAACCTTGCACATCGTCCATTGCCATCATTCCAAGGGTGTATTTTTACAAAAACCAAGTGAATGTAAGCTGCATAATAAAACACTTCTTCATCATTCAGTTTTTGGTTTATTAATGTGTCTAAATCATTGTAGAATTTATCCATTTCTTCTTTTAACTCAAATGGCGAAGCAGCCACATACTCTATTCGTCCTTCATCGGTAGCCACATACATGTTTTGGGTTCGTAACTTGCCCTGATGGCTGGTTGCTACAATGTTTTTAGCTAATAGCTTGTGCGCTTTGGAAATATTGGCTGCAGTTAGGGCATTGTTTTGTGCAAATACATAGGCATCATATAAGTCATCTATTTTTTTAGTATAGTTTGGTTTAAAAGACATCCCCATTCCCTTGTGTTTGATGTAGCTATCCAATTCAATGTCTTCGCCTTCTATTTTACTACTAAATACAGAGGCGACCGATGTATAAAAACTAAACGTATCGGTACTTATTTCTGCATCTTTTAGTGCATCGAATTTTTGTTGTAAGTCACCTGTTTTTTCAAGGTACTCCTCAAGTAAATCCGGTCTTATAATTTTTAGGTTATCCATTAAGCACCCTGTTTAGGTTTTCTACCCGTGCAAACAAATATAATGTAAAAGATGTTGAGTAAATCCGGCCATTATACGATAGTCGTGCCTGAAGCAAAAGCAACCATTCCAAAATTCTTCACCCCCCTGTTAGGAGTTGAATAAGTGGGTAGTCTTTTTTATCTGCAGTGGAGTCCGGGCAATTTATTATTTTAGTAAAAAAATACTTATAGTAGCCCTTACTTCCTAAACATTATCTGGCATCCAATAGATTTTGTTTCCTTTTCTTCTATGGGTTTTCCTTGCAGCAAAGCATTCACTGCATTGGCCAATAAATGTTTTTGAACCTTGGCAGGTTCAAAGCCATTGTCATCAATAGCGCCGCTATACTTGATAACCCATTGGTCTTTTTCTTTCCAGATAAGAAAGGCATGTGGTGTTTTTTGCGCAGCAAAATCTTTGGCTACTTTTTGTGTGCCATCGTACAGGTAGGGAAAATTGATTTTGTCTGCTTTTGCCGTCGCAACCATTCGCGGATACATGTCTTCTTCGTACAAAATAGTATCGGTTGAACTGATGGCAATGAGTGGTACGCCCAGTGGCTTATACTTTTTATTGAGGCTATTGAGACGCTTTGGATACAACTTTGCAAAAGGGCAATGATTGCAGGTAAACACTACCATCAACCCTTTTGCATAGCTATAATCTTTTAAAGAAATCATCTTGCCATTCACATTCAGCAATGTAAAATCAGCTATTGTTTTTTCTCTTTCATTTTTAAAACCAAAAGAAGAAATACCAACAGTTGCCAGCATAGTGAACATTGCCGCAAGGCGAATTGCTTTCCTCATTCTTATTATTTTACAAACTTCCTGGTTACTGTATTTTTCGTCTTTTCATCGGTCACCTGCAGATAGTAAACACCGGCTGCAAGGCTGCTAACATCAAACCCTGCCTGCAATTGCGGACGTGGAAGCATGTATTTTGTTCTACCTAACTGGTCCAATATTTTCATGTAGTAAACCTGGTAGTAAGGGTCTGTAAAATTGAAATAGAGCTTGTTTTTTACCGGCGAAGGATACACCGTGAAATCAAAAGCAGAAGCACTGGTGGAGACAGCACGAACCGGAGAGTAAGTAAACTTGCCATCATTGTCAACAAATTTTACCCGGTAATAATTGACACCAAAAAATGGTTTGTAATCCGTAAATGAATAGTTGTTTTCTCCCGCATTTGTTTTGGCCTGCATGGTGCCAATAGAGTTCCATTTTATACTGTTATCACTTCTTTCTACAGAAAAATATTTTGTGTTTACCTGGTTAGCAGTTATCCAGTCAAGCTGTACTTTTTTCTCCACCAACACGGCATTAAAACTAAGCAAGTCCAGCGGAAAAGCCCCAGAACCTTTCACCACAAATTGCCCCATCATGCCTTCATCTTCGTGCAGCGATATGTGGCAATGATACATAAACGGATGAAGGCTGTCGGCATAGTCTTCAAACTTTGCAATGAATTTTACGACTGTTGGTGTGCCGCCGCCGCCCGGGCCGCCACCGGTTTTTCCAGGGATGAAAACAACATCTTTCCATCCTGCCTGTGCAGGGACGGGTGCTACACCGTTGACTGAAAGAATATTAAACTCCACATCGTGTATATGAAATGGATGACCAAAAACCGACGAACTGGTGATTTGCCAGATTTCGGTATTGCCCAACGGCACCTGGTATTCTACATAATTGGAATCAAATAGTTTGTGGTTGATGATAAATGCATTAGGCCCGAGAATGGGTGGATTGGTAACACCTGCGCTATCGCTTATGGTTAAGTAGCGGGTCACATTTGCTGTAGCTGCGTCCAGCAAAACATTAGTAGTTAAGGGAGATGGTATTGTTGTAATAGGTGTACTTGTTTGTGCGCCAACATTTACATGTAGCATGTTGAAATCCTTTTTGCCGAGGTAATTTGCAAATGGGCCGCCTACAAAATTTTCACCACCCGCGACAAAATTTCCAAGAGTAGAATTATAGGCTTTTATTTCAAAACTCTGTCCGACTTTGCCGGTATAGTCCACCAATATTTCTACACGTTCGCCTGCATGAAGCAGGTACCTGTTTACAGAAACCGGCGCATTCAGCAATCCACCGTCAGAGCAAATGACAGAAAAATTTCGGTTATCACTAAGACCAATATTGTATGACCTTTCTATTGCCGCATTCAAAATACGAAAACGTACCAACTGCGCTGGCACGGTGTATTGTGGTCTCAATGTGCCATTTACCATTAGACTATCTCCATAAGGCACAATGGTAAACTGTGCGGATGTATTGAAATCCCTGTCAGTCAAAACCATCGGAATATCATCTACACCATAAGTTCGGGGCAAAGCCAACGCCGACTCTACATCATCTCTTACAATGATTAAACCACCCAAGCCTTTGGTGATTTGTTCTTCTGTTGTTTCGTGCAAATGTGGGTGATACCAATAGGTAGCTGCGTTGTTGGTTACCTTCCAATATGGTTGCCAAATGGTGCCGGGGGGAATGACCTGGTGTGGTCCGCCATCCATTACAGCAGGAAGGTGAAAGCCATGCCAGTGCAGCGTTGTAGAGTCGTTTAAAAAATTGTGAACATTCATGTGAACGGTATCTCCTTTTTTGAAAATCAAAGTTGGTCCCCAAAATTTATTGTTAATACCTGCAGTTATTGTTTGGTTCGCTGGCGGATTTACTATTTGCGAAAAGGTGTCTCTCAAATTAAGATTGAAAGTAGTGCCCGACAAAGTATCAGGAATCCATAGCGTGTTGTATTGCGCCTTTGCGTTTGTTGAAACCAATAGGATGAATGCAAGAGCAAACAAGTTTCTTTTTCTTAAAAATAGAGTCATAATATATGTTTGTACGTTTTGTTATTGCTGATATTATTTGTTGATTGAAACTTTGAAAGACTGCTTTATTCCATTTTCAATAATGTTTAGGAAATAGGTTCCCGAGGCTATAGCACTTGTATTCAACAGGCAGTTTGTGGCCCCTGCTGAAAAACCTTTTTCCAAAACAATTTGTCCTTGTACATTGGCCAATGCCACATGAATACTGGCTTTCAATGCTTCATTGGGTTGAATTTGTATGAAATTTTTTGCAGGGTTTGGAAATATGGCAAACCCATTTTCCGAAGGGCTAAAAACTACGCTTACAACTTTTGTAAAACTGAATTTGCCATCGTTGTCCCATTGTTTCAGACGGTAATAATTGGTTCCTTTTGATGGAGTATTATCAGCAAATGAATAGTCCGTTTTACTGGTAGCATTTCCAATGCTTTTTTGTGTTCCGATTGTTATGAAATTAATGGCGTCATTGCTTCGCTCAATATCAAAATGGCTGGTGTTTTCTTCCTGTGCAGTTGACCATTTCAGCATTGTTTTCTTATCCATCATTTGACCTGTAAAAGTTAACAACTTGACAGGAGTGATAATGCTGCAAACGGTACTGCTGCCAAGCAGTGTACTCATTTCGCTACACAGGTAGTTATAGTTGATGATGTCTGATTGAGACAATGTGCCATTCAGCAGGTTGTTGAGTTCATTGGGGTCAAGTGTGAGATTATAAAACTGCTGTGCGCCATAATCAAATTTGATGAGCTTATAGTCTGCATTGCGCATGGCCTTACCGTCAGAAGAATCGGTAGTTAGTTTAAATATTTCTGAAAATGCCCACGGACGAATTTGCGTTGCGGTAATTTGAATAATAGGCAAAATGCTTTTGCTGTCAACCGGTTTGTTTGTTGGTATTTGGCTTTGCCAATTTGTATGTCCCATCAACTCCAATGAAGTGGCAAAAATGTCTGCAGTATTTACCAAAGCACTGCTAACTCTTCCCGCATTTACAACTGATGGCCCGGCAATAATCATTGGAACATGAATGCCATACTCATATACAGTTCCCTTTGCTCTGCTTGTGTCTATAGTTTGCGCAGTTCTGGGGGTACTGCCATTGTCGCCGATAAAAATAAAATCGGTACTGTCATATCGGTTAATAGCCCGGAGTGAATCAAACAGTCGGCCCATCTCATGGTCCATTGCCTGAATCATAGCTTTGAAATATTCTTTGGGCCTATTTCTTATATCAGCTGCTGTGCCGGTTAACGTAGTGTTAGTAAATAAGCCTGCAGGGGGCAGGTGCAGTGGTTCGTGAGGCGAGTTAAATGCCAGCCACAAAAAGAATGATTTGTTTTGGGTTTTGAGCCAGGTGACTGCATTGTCCACATTTTCCGAAGGAGCATAATTTGTAATAGTGCTATTGACTCCGTTTGTACATTTTGTCCAATTGGTATAACTGGTTAATTGGCCGATAAAGGGGCCTTCAAAATGTTCGTAACCTAGTTTATTTGGGTTTAAGAGTGCTTGAGGCGTTGGATTATTCAAATGCCATTTGCCAATTTGTGCACGGCCAATATTTGGATTGAAATTTTTGAGCAATTTGGGAATGGTAACTTCTGCCGTATCCAATGCGCCTGAACCACCTATACCGCCAACAATACCACCTACGCCGGTTCTAAAGCCATATCTGCCTGTAAGTATGGTAGCACGTGTTGCAGAGCAAACCGGGTCGGCATATCCACGTTGAAACCGAATGCCTCTTTGAGCCAACGCCCTTATGTTAGGTACATCAACCGTGTCCTGATGGTCTTCATAAAAGCCGAAATAGTCGCTGCTTAAATCATCGGCAATAATGACCATTACATTGCGCTGGGCGGAAACGCTTAAAGTCAACATAGCTCCACTAATAAAGCCAATTAGTTTCTTTATCATCATGGGGTTTTACGATAAGCCTGACTGTGAGGCTTATCTTTTTATCTCCACTTTGTAAGATTCTTTAACATCGTCACCGGATACGGTTACGATATAAGTGCCATCATACAAAGTAGTGGTTTCGAAAAAGCAAATTGTAGTACCCTGGTAGAAATCTTTTTTCATAACCACCTGTCCGTTAAGATTGGTAAGCGTAACGTGTAAGTCTTTCTTTATAATATCGCCAATCTGCAGCACTATCAAATCAGCAGTTGGGTTGGGAAAAATCTTTAGGCCAATATCCTGCTTTTTGCCAAGTGAAATGATTTTGGAATACTGAAACTTCCCGTCGAAATCGGTTTGTTTCAGGCGGTAATAATTTGTTCCGCCAATTGGCTTGTTATCTGTAAATGAATAGTTGGTTTGCGCAGAGATATTACCAGTCCCTTTTACCTTTCCGATCGTTTCAAAATTTATGCTGTTGGTGCTTCTTTCCACCTCAAAATAGCTGTTGTTTACCTCTTGTGCAGTTGACCATTTGAGAATGTTCGTTTTGTTTTCTGAAGAGCCCATAAATGAAAGTAAGTTTACAGGTAATGGCGTTAAATAAACAGTTACAGGTTCAAGAATAGCATTAACTTTCATTGCATTTTTTACTCCATAAAATGTTGGTCCAACCACATAGGGATATGCAGAGTTCCAATTTGCATCTACAGTAGCGAAGTAGCAATAAATACCATTAGGATATTCGGGAGTTTTACAAAAACGACCATTGTGTTCGTCCAGGTAATCCGGTGTTGCTGATGTAGTTGTGTCATACTTATAATCTTCTCTGAAATATCCTAAAGGGTAAGTGCTGCTAACGGGAGGCCCTGCCAATACAGAAGTACCATCCGCCCACGTGGTGCGGGTCGTAATATTCCTCAAAGTATAACTTGATTTCATCCTTACAATTTCACCGCCTAATGTATCTGATCTTTTATAAGCATAAGCCCCGTAAATAGGGAAGCCATCGTAAGCAAAACCAATCAATGGCGAATGAACGGTACTGTCAATAGCATATAATCCATCAGAATTGTAAAGGGTGCAAACATTGGAAATGACATTGAGATCCAGTTTAAATGCACTTGGGTTTTGATGATGGTGATAGTTGCCCATGGCAGGATGTGCTTTGGAACAATCAAACCCGCCACGTTCGCCTACAACTGCATCCCTATTCCATTTCCCATCGCCCATGCATGGCGGCATAATTGGTCCACCACACAGTGAATTGGTTGAACTTTTCCAGGAAACGCCATCTCTATAATCAAACAATGCCACGCCATTAATGAACAGACCTATATTTCCTCCCGTTGTAGAGGTAAATGTTCCACTGGTATTCTTAACGGGGTTCAATGTCATTTTAAAAATGGCATTTTGGCTCGTGGCCACTGAAGGATTATTGTCTAAATATGGGCCTGAAATATAGGCAGGTATTCCATTTGTTCTTATATAAACCCAGTTGTTAGAGTACAAAACTGTTTTCACATTGGCAGAGTCCGTGTCATTAATTGGGGTATAATTATTCTTTACATAATGGCGACCCAAAATTCCGGTAGTATTTTGAAGCCATCCGGTTATTATCGGGTTAGTTTGAGCATCTGCAATCAAAGCAGTCATTGCCAAAGTAATAATTGTAAACAGTTTTTTCATGATTATTTCTCTCTTTTTATTTCTGAACAAATGAAAATTAATTTAGAAAACCAACAAAGGACAAATTTTCGGCTAAGATTAATTGAAAAAATTAATCCCGGTTATTGAAGGATTGTTATTTTATTTTGTCCTTCTTTAGTGAAATTTTAAAAATGACAACCAATAACGTTGCCGGAAACGCTGCCGGTATTTCCGAAAGGAAATGGTAATTGTACACAATCACCATCAACTTTTTCCCGAAATGACCGGATAATAAGGCTCACATTAATATTGTGGGGACTAAGCAAAAAGTTTGTGTAGCCTAAACAAAAAAAAGGAGATATCCACTACTCCTCTTTGGTTTGCCCTGAAGAGTTTAATTTTTGAATTAAATGATTCGGCATTGGCGTTAGTATT
>JANPGE010000203.1:0-9972 GCA_031423805.1 Segetibacter sp.
ACTAACGCCAATGCCGAATCATTTAATTCAAAAATTAAACTCTTCAGGGCAAACCAAAGAGGAGTAGTGGATATCTCCTTTTTTTTGTTTAGGCTACACAAACTTTTTGCTTAGTCCCCACAATATTAATGTGAGCCTTAAACACCTGCAAAAGGAGGAAACACTTGGGACGGCGGGAATATTTCATTGCAGTTTTGAAAATCCAGAAACAGTTTGGAGTTTCATTTCCCCCTGCATCAAGCTATGAAGAGATGTCTGATATCATAACTATTCTACCGAGAGTAGGGGGGAACGAACACCTACAAAGAGAGGAAATGCCGGAGAACGCTCAACTACGGTTGGACGGGTAATTGAAAGTAGAATTCCGAGCCTTTACCAGGTTCGCTGTTTACCAATAAAGTTCCTCCGTGTTCTTTCACAATATTGGCGCTGATCATGAGGCCGAGGCCGGTGCTTTTTTCACCGCCTGTGGCCGTAACAGAGGTCTTTTGAAATGCCTTGAAAAGTTTGTGTTGTTCATTTGACGGTATGCCCGGCCCCTCATCTTTTACACTTACATACAACCGGTTTTGCTGCTGTGAAACATTGATGTAAACGTCGCTCTTTACTGGTGAAAACTTTACTGCATTGCTAATTAGGTTGTTGATGACCTGCTCAATTTTTACAGCATCAATCTCTATAGACAGTAGTTCGCTTGTTGTGTAATCAAGAATAAGCCTGGTATGCTTCTTATCGGCTGATAGCCTATTCAGCTTGCAGATATTGGTTATATAAGGATGAACCTGTACAATGGAATAGTTGAGTATGAGTTTACCCGATTCTATTTTTGCAACATCGAGCAGGTCATTTAATAGACTAGAAACATACATACTGCTGACCTGAATGTTCTTTAGAAATTCGAAGTCTTCTTTACTGATCTTGTTTTTAATTTCCGGAAACATTAACTCACATATCTGGGTTATATTAGCAACCGGGTTTCTGAGGTCATGTGCGGCCATGCTAAGGAGGTGATTTTTTTGTCGGTTGAGCCCTACAATATGCCTGTATGACTTTACCAGTTTTGCCCAGGCCAGCTGCCGGTTTTCAAAGGCTTTATTGGTTTTGGCGATCAGCCATATAACGATCACAAAGTTAATGATGCTACCGGTAATAATGAGCAGTGTGGCGATATTCCGGCTATCGGTCACTTTTTTATTTCTAATCGCCAACAAGTGCTTCTCTTCACTCACCATATTTATAATAAGCGATTCCGCTTTGTGCATCAGCTGGCTGCCGGATCTTGTGGACGTCAGTAGGAATTGATCAAGTCCGTGAATTTGCCTGTGATTCATTTTGTACTCAAGGTTTGCTAATTTCTCTTCCGCATATTTTTGGAGCAATATACCATTGGTTTGTTGCCCAGGATTATCTATCGTAAGTTGTCTCGCCTCTTCAATCAACTGCCTGGTGACAGATGATCTGTGCCGGTAGTTGGAGCTGTGCAGGGTGTCGGCTGAAATGATATAAGCACGAGCTTCTGATTCCGCCGCATTGAAATTCGCTTGTAGGTTTTCAAATTTTTGTATTACTTCGTAGGTATGGTTTACCCATTTGTTATTGGTTTTGTAATTCTCTAAAATCAGGTAGGAGGCAACTGCTGTTATGATAAGCAATAAAAAAATAGCTACAATGGCGTTTTTACTTTTTGTGGTGGTGAGCAGCATGAAGCTATCAATAATAATGTTTAAAAAATGCAGTGATAAAAAAGGTATAAAGTACCGTAATATTTAAGGCTAAGAAAATTAAGATTTTTTAATTAATAGTTATAAAGAATAGAGGTAGGTCTTGGTATTAAAAATACTTTTATGCTATGACTTACCTTTAATTAGGAGAGTCCTTAAAATGATTGCTGGTTTTTTTGTATTCGTGGGTTTTATGGATGAGACCCCACGTACAAAGATTTGCAAGTAAAGAACATCTGCAAAGGCAGAAAGACGGAAATGGCGGGAAGGTGGGAAGGTTTTGCAGGTGCAGAAAACCTGAAAAGGGTTAAAAAACATACAATAATAGGCTGCTGTCTAAGTGAGCTATATAATCGTGGGTTATCTTACAGAAAAACCCACATGGACAAAAAAGCATAAAAAGATTTGCAGGTGAGGAACACCTGCAAAGGCGGAAATGCATTGATAGAATTAGTCTATGCACTGATTGATTAAGCCAGTAGATTTTTTTTAAGGCGTTTCTACAAAATACATGTCTATTTCACCTTTATTTTTTGCCTGCACTTTGCCCCTGTGCAGGCATTTGAATTTGTCTTTTATCAATGCATAGGTACTTCCGCTGATGTTTACTTTTCCTGGTTCGCCGGATGATTCCATACGGGATGCAATGTTTACTGTATCGCCCCAAATGTCGTAAGCATATTTTTTAACGCCTACTATACCGGCTACTACAGGTCCTGTATGAATGCCTATTCTTATCTCAAATACTTCTTTGTTTTCTTTTCTTCGTTGGTACAGGTGTTCTAACATGAACTGTTGAATTTCGATGGCTGCGTTGACCACATCATCAGGATTGGTTTTGTTGGCTACCGGCAGTCCGCCTGCACACATGTACGAGTCGCCGATTGTTTTTATTTTTTCTATGTTGTATTTGGTTATGATGTTGTCGAACGCTTTGAAGCAGGTATGTATCTCGGCAACCAATTCGGATGGGGTAAGCCTTTCGGAAATACTGGTAAAGCCTTTAAAGTCGGTAAACATGACTGTGACTTCATCAAATTGTTTTGCATCGGCGCTTCCCTTTGCTTTTAATTCTTCTGCTACTTCTTCGGGTAAAATGTTCAGCAGTAATTCATCTGACTTTTTCTTTTCAAGATACAATTGGTGTGTTCTTATAGCAACGTTTTGTTCCAAAATTACATTTTGGTCTATCTGTATTTTTAAGGTTGAAATTAAGCCTGCAAGTGCATTTAGAATATCTGCATCGGGGAGCATAAATTTTAATCCAGAGGAATGGTGTGATTCTTTTTTGCGGCCTGCAATTAAATATGCAAAAGGACGGTTTTGTAGCAACACCGGCGTGAAGATAAAGTAGGTTAGCTTTAACTGTGCACGTAATACATTAATCAGCACGTTCTCTTTTGTATCAGAGGTTACCACCAACGGGTTTTGAATTTCGCTTGTAGCAAATGCAAAGGGGATTGGTTGTTGGGTTATTGATTCCATTTCGGTTTTGTCAAAACCTTTTACATGAATGGTGGTAAGCGTTTGATCATTGTTGTACTGCAGTATCAACACCTGATCCATCATTAGTTTGCTTAGGATCATTTCGGTAATGATGTCATACAGCTCGTCCATGGTAATGTTTGATGACACCACTTCTTTTAAGCCGGCAATCAAACTTAGGCCGGCCTTCATCTGCCTGGTAATATGTGCTGATTGAATATTCTGGTACTGTAGTTTAAGAATAGACTGCGACATTTCAAGCACCTGCTGTTTATAATAATTGATCTCCCTTTGCAGGGCGTTTTCTACATTGTTTTCCATCTCATCATTTTATTACGCTGTACTGCTACAATAATTGTACACTTATTTTTTAAAAAAGGTATTGTCCTTTTCCCTGTGTTCCTTACACGGTTGAAGGTGCGTATTCCTCAAAGATTATATTGGAAAAAAATGTGTCAGTAAAATACAACGATCCGAAACAGCACCGGCTTGTTCGGCATAGTTCCCACATTGGTTTGAAGAACATTTTTGGATGGCTACTCGCTAAACATACATAAAACCCCTGTCCAATCCAGCGGCTGTAATTTATTGCCAACCCTGGCAATTTCCACGCCTGAATAAAATCCCATAAAGGGCATCTTCCCCTCAAAGGCTTTTTGGATTTCTTCTACATCTTCAAAAGTACCCCCTGCATAGGGTTTGGCCCTGCCTCCGCAATTGATATAGAAAGCAAATAATGGATTTTTATCCTTTAATTTTTGAATGGTATTGTCTACATTTTTATACACGTAATCCAGGTCGAAACTTCTTCTCATCAACTGCACTTCATCACCGGCCTTCAGATCGGGCTCAAACATAATGAGTGATTTGTTGGCTTCGTCAACGGCCAAAGTAAGCCTGTTAGCATATAATTCTTCGTCGAAGGTGCCAAACTTATCGCCCCGGTTTATGCCGAATGTAACAAAAAAAGCAAAATCTTTCCAGATCAGTCCGCTGCCTCCCACAAGTTCGTCTATTACCTCCAAAGCAGGGCGGTTATTAATTTCGAGGATTACAGGTCCGTCAGTTTTGGTTATGGTAAGATACGCACTTGCCGGCTTGCAACCATGCATGATAGTGGTAACCATAGTGCAGTTTCCAATAAGTATTGCAACAGCATTTTGCGTTAACACCTGATCGTTCACAAATTGATAACAGGGGCTTAACAGCATGTCGCCGAGAAAACCCCCTCCTGCAGTAATCATTTGAGGCGGAATATTTTGTTCAATGCCGGAAAGCAGCAGTGTACCAAAATTAAGCATGGGCGGATCTTGAGATTTTGCCGAGTCATAAAAGAGCAAAAGATTGTTATCTTTTTCCGTTGCAACTTCTTTTATCTTCTTTCCCAATGCAAGGCCTGTTTCATACTCACTTATGTTGATGTTTGGTTCCTTCAATACTTTAAAAGTCAGTGTATCAGATTCAATGATTGTCACCAATACTTCAAACCCCTCATAACTAAGTTGATTAGCTGTAAACACCCCAATAGCAGTGCCACCTGCCATAGGAATATTACCAAGCACCTCATGAACACCTGCGGAAAACTCTTTTGCATTGTGTTTGCCACTACAAAAAATTAATGCAAAATTGGGTTGGTTAATTGCCCCGTTTTCAAGTGCAGTATTTGCAGCTGAAACGCCGGCATTATAAGAGTTCGATGTATTGCTATAACCTACACCTATTTTGGTAGCCATTTAATTATTTTAATTGATCTGAAAAGACTAATTTATTTACTTTAGTAAAGGTAAATCTAATTGCTTTTCCAAAGAATACACACAATATTTTTACTGCACTCTTTTTCTTTTAATTGTTGTGTTTATTCCTGTTTTTATTACAGTTTGAATGTAATAGATTTACCGGCTGCATGCAAAGCCGTTTAACTATATCATTGTAAGCCATGGTTACATAAAATCTTTTTTGGTTTTTTTTGTTGACTGTTGACGTGTGGGGACAGATCATAAAAATTAAGTGCGAAGGTTTGCCGTAACTATGACCATTCTCAAACCTGGAATATTAAATCTTACAACATTACTAAGAAAATATTTTTCGGAATTAATAAATTTACTACATTTATCACTCCTTAGTGAATGAGGTAAAATATATCTTATTGAATAACCACAGTATTAGTAGCGTATAGCAGGTTTAGTAGATGTCGCCACTTTAGTTAGCGTAATGTGTCAAGAGAATTGGTTTATTAAGTAACACACCTACAAAGAGAGAAAACTGTTCCTTTATTTTTCTATTTACATCCGATGTCATCTATGATAGCATAAAGCCTTATGGCCTGGTGTTTTCAAATGTTATTTTAATCTGAAACATTCAGGTTAATGGTATTTGTTCTTTTTATATCAATCAAAACAACCGCTTATGAAACAGTTTAACTACTGGAAAAATTCGTTCAAACAACTGATTGCAGGTTTTGCAATGCTATTGTTGCTATTGGCAGTTAACAATGCCATTGCACAAACCAGAGGAGAGAAAACCACCGTTTCAAAATCAGCTACTGTTGATTTTAAAACAATGGAAAAGTATAGTAAGGAACACCCCACAGATCCTAATGAAAGAAGGATAGCCGGTGCAAAAAACGGTGCCAACGAAGGCAGGGAGGAAGGTGAAGAGGAGGAGGAAGAAGAATTGCCTATACTTAAAAGCATTCCTAAAGGTGCCACAATTGTGACTGACCCTTTTGGTAAAATGCCTGCACCACAGGCAGGTAAACCTTCTCCCGGCACCAATAACCAAACATCTTTTGCCCCAATCACCAATTTTAATGCTATAGATGATATTGGAAGTGTTATACCTCCTGACGTAGGCGGACAGGTAGGACCTAACCATGTAATGACCACATTAAATGGTACCGGAGTTAGAATTCAAAACCGTGCAGGTGGAGTCATAAGTACTGTTACCCTCAATGCATTTTTTGCTTCTGTGGGTGCACCCAGTACTTTTGACCCCAAGGTGATGTATGACCCATACAATGGCCGGTGGATTGTAGTTGCATGTGGTAATGCCTTTTCTGCCAGTTCTGCCATATTAGTAGGTGTTTCTGCTACCAATGACCCAACCGGTACCTGGAAATTATATTCATTAGATGTAGATGCTACCAATGTCAATTGGTTTGACTACCCAAGTATTGGTTTTACCAAAGATTGGGTAGTTATTACCGGTAATATGTTTACTGTTTCCGGGGGATCTTTTAGTACAGGCAGGTTGTATGCTTATAAAAAATCAGATTTGTATGCTGCCGTAGCTTCACCGGCAGTTACTTCCATAAATGGTCCAGGTGCCATGTGCCCTGCTATCACTTATGACAACTCCATCTCCACTATGTACATTTTGCAGACCGGAGATGGCAATTCTGGTGGAAATGGATTCATTGGCGTTTCTACCCTTACCGGTGCTGTGGGGTCCGAAGTGCTGTCTGCGACTACTTTTATCTCGACTCCCAATCCATGGGCCAATGGAGCCGCTGCCAATTTTGCACCACAATCAGGCACCGCCAACAAAGTGGCTTGCAACGATACAAGGATGCAAAAAGTAATTTATAGAAATGGCAGTATATGGGGAACACATACTATTTTCCTGCCTGCAGCAGGCGCTACCCGTTCCTCTGTACAGTGGTGGCAATTGAGTACTGCATCTGCCGTTATACAGCGTGGCAGAATAGACGACGCCACAGGTGCTAATTTTTATGCATTCCCCTGTATAGATGTCAATAAGAACGACGATGCAATGATTGGCTGTGCCAAGTTTAGCGGAACAACTTTTCCCAGTGCATGTTATGCATTGCGTATGGCAGCAGACCCGGTCAATACCTTTCAGGCGGATTTTGTTTACAAGGCCGGGCTGGCAAATTATTTTAAAACATTTAGCGGTACTACCAATCGTTGGGGCGACTATACCTCTGTTTGCGTAGACCCTGTAGATGATATGAATTTCTGGACCGTGCAGGAATATGCCCGAGCAGGAAACCTTTGGGGTACGTGGTGGGCAGGCATTTGTACACCACCGCCTGCACCCGGAGCTATTTCTGCTCCAAACCCTCCTTATTATGCTAATTCGCAAGGCAATGTGTTTTCAGTAGCCCCGGTAAGCGGTGCTACGAGTTATACATGGACTTTTCCTGTAGGTTGTACGATAACAGCAGGTGCAAATACCAACAGTGTTACTGTCACTTTAGGCAGTACATCGGGCAGTGTAACAGTAGTAGCCAACAAGAGTGGGTGTAATAGTGGTCCCAGCATCGGAACTTTGACCATTGTTGCTGCTCCTACACTTGTTGATTCTGCATCTAACAATAGCCCCATTTGTGTAGGTAGTACATTAAATTTATTTTCCGGTGCTGCAGGTGGCATACCGCCTTATACCTATAGCTGGTCGGGGCCCAATTCATTTAACAGCACAGCGCAGAACCCAACAATAGCAAATATTCCATTGGCAAACGCAGGTACATATACAGTTACCGTAACCGATAGCCGGTCTCCGGCAGTTTCTGTTTCTGCTACAACTAACGTTGTTATCAATCTAGCCCCTGTTATCAGCGCATCTGCTAACCCTGCTGCTATTTGTAGCGGCGGCAATGCGCAGTTGACAGCCTATCAGTACCCTTCTGCAAACGGCACCCCACCTACTTATTGTACTGCTAACCTTAGTAATTACAATGCATGTGCAAACGGTAACGGCGGCAATATTTCAAACGTAGCCATTGCTTCCACAACACTTAACAGCAATACGGTTTGTAATTTTGTTGGCGGGGTAGGGCCTTATACAAACTATCCTGCTTCGGGCAATACAACAGCCACATTAATTGCCGGGCAGACATATAGCATTTCTGTTACCAATATTAATGGCAATGGTGTCGTATCCATGTGGATAGATTATAACCGAAATGGGACTTTTGAATCTACTGAACATACACAAGTATATACTAATGCACTTTCCGGTTCAGTTAATTTTACTGTACCTGCAACAGCTACATTGGGTGTAACCAAAATGCGGGTTCGTTCACGCAATGCAGGTTTTGCTAATGGTGCAGGTGATGCATGTTCTCTCTTTGGTTCTGGTACGGTAGAGGAATATACCATCACAATCGCAAATACAGACGTAGCCAGCTATGCATGGAGCCCGGCTACATTCTTAAATGCTACAACCGGTTCAAGTGTTGCTGCTACAGGGGTAAATACTACTACTACTTACACAGTAACAGCTACATCTGCCGCAGGTTGTGTTTCTACTGCCACAACAACTTTAACAGTTAATCCGTTACCAACTATAAGTGCCACAGCTTCGCTGGATACGGTTTGTTTAGGTTTTTCATCTCTCCTTTTTGCAATTGAAACTTCCGGCCCGCAAACATCTTTGGTGTATGCTCCGCCTGGTGGCACAGACAATACGTTAAATGACCATATTACATTGGTTAATTTCGTTAATCTTAATAACCCTTCAGGCGCAGGTGGTTCATCTTTTGAAGATTTTACCGGTACTCTACCGGCAGCCGTAGTTAATCCCGGTCAATCTTATTCACTTACAGTAAATGTTGCTGATGGCGGTGGCCAGGAATTCGCAGCAGCATGGTTTGACTGGAACAGAAACGGTATTTATGAAACTTCGGAATTTGTAAATGTCCCACTGGCTTTATCAGGAACATACAATGGTACTGTTTCGGTAACTGTGTCGGCAAGTGCAATAGCAGGGGTCATCCATATGCGGGTAAGGTCACAATATAATAACAGTTTATCTGCCGGCGATGCCTATTCTTCTTATAATTATGGCGAAACAGAAGAATACCTTGTTAATGTATTCAGGCCTGTTGTCAGCTACTTATGGTTCCCGGGTGCTATTGCTGGCAACCCCATTACTGTTAGTCCAACCACAAATACAACTTATCAGGTTGTAGGTACAGATGCCAATGGCTGTGTATCGGATACCGCTTCAGATCAGGTAGCTATTCGCCCAATACCCGGCAACCCTGCTGTATTTGGCAACAATAGCTGGATAGTGTATGCCTATGATAGCGTTGCCCCCCCTGATTTTGCCGGAATTTATAAAGGATACTACACGGATAGTAATTTAGATTTTTATACAGATCTCAATTGGAACATTAATGAAGCTCCATCAAATGTAATCGGTTATGTTGGCTGCCCTGTAGGTATAGATAACCATTCATGGAGTGCAAAACGACGGGGCTTCCCTTGCGGTTATTATGAGTTAGATATACCCGGTCATGATGATGATGCAGAGTTGTATATAAATGGAACATTGGTATTTAGCCATTACGGCTGCTGTGATGCACACACCAATGTATGGACAGGTTGGCTCGGCGCCAATGACAGTGTAGAATACCGTGTTGCTGAAGGTGGTGGACAGTCCTATGGATTTTTGACCTTTAATTTAGTTACGCCGCCAGCCTTATTACCTATTACCGGTGGTCCAAATGTATGTGTGGGTAGTACTAAACTATTAAGTAATGCAAGCCCCGGTACCGGTACATGGAGCAGCAGTGATGTTACAAAATGTACTATCAACAGCACAACAGGTGTAATATCAGGTGTAGCTACTGGTTCGGCGGTCATTACTTACAATTCCATCGCACCTAATGGTTGCGCTGCAGGTTCAATAAGTACAACCATAACTGTGCTTGCATCACCTACAGTAGCCACTATAACAGGTAACCGTGTACCATGTTTGGGTACTACTACCCAATTGGCAAACACAACAGTTGGTGGCA
>JANPGE010000204.1:0-7162 GCA_031423805.1 Segetibacter sp.
AAGATATTATTGAGATCAGCAAATCTATTTACAAACTCAAAATAGGCGATTCCTGGATATTATCAGAAATCACAAAGAAAAATACCGACCTCTTCAAGTCTATTAAAATAGACTACCTAAAATAGCGGAGTTAGGGATTAAAAGAATAAATCGCTATCCTAAATACGAATAAAAAAAGAGGCTACCCCATTTGAGGTAGCCTCTTTTTAATTATTAAGTAATCACTTATTTAACAATTACCAAGGGCTGTGTTGAATATTCATCTTTGTGAATCATCCTTACCTGATAAACGCCGGGTGGAATATGATCGATATTAACAGCTATGTAATTATTATTTGCATTTATTGACTGGTTGCCTAAAACCTTCCCATTTATATCAATAATCTCAACAGATATTTTTCCATTCAGAATTTTATCAGATTTCAGATAAAATACATTTACTGCGGGGTTTGGATATATAGTTATGTTCTCTGCTTTATCTCTGTAAACTGAAACTGTATTACTAAATTTCCATTTGCCATCCTTGTCAATCAACTTTAGTCTATAATGTTGGTTTTGTAATATTGATAGTTCATCTACAAATTGGTAGTTTTTTGTACCAAGGGCTTTAATAGAACCCGATTTTATAAAATCTTTACCGTTATTACTTTTTTCAACATCATATCGGTCAAAATTGGTCTCATTTTCTACGGTCCAATTTAATACATTGTTTGTATTTTGTTTTTTACCTGTAAAGGATATCAATTGAACCGGCAGTAAATTTTCCGGGCTATATTTCCACATATCATTAAGCGACCCCAGCGTGGTTTCATTATATCCCTGCCCACCAAAAATCCACAATACACCATTTGCATCCGTCCATACCACACCCTGTTGTCTGCTACCGGGTTTGCTCAAATTGGAGTTAGTACCCATTGCACCATATATACCGGTAACATTATCGTTCATGTCTCCATTTACCCACGTCCATTGATTAGAGTCATTATCATACTTCCACAAATCGTTGAGATAGCCAAACCCGTTAGAGGGATATCCAAATCCACCAAACAACCATATCTGGCCACCTGCATCATTTGTTGCTAAACTAAAATCTCTTGCTCCTGGACTATTGCCCGGTGATGGAACACCACGGGCACCATAACTAGGTCGTATATTAATTTTATTGTTTCCATTAATCCACGACCATTGGTTTGTGTTGGTATTGTATTTCCATAAATCGCTAAGGTATCCGAGGTTTAAATCGTCGTACCCGTAACCACCCAACAGAAAGAAATTGCCGGCACCATCCTGCCACGATACACTTGCCGCTCTGGCACCGGGACTATTGGTAGGATTAATACTTCCTCTTAACCCATAAATCCCCGTTTTATTAACAGAACTATCTCCTTTTATCCATGTCCATTTGTTGGTTGCCGGGGTATATTTCCATAAGTCATTCATATCGCCCAACACTCCATTTTCATCATATCCTAAACCACCAAAAAGCCAGAGATTACCCTGATTATCTGTCCAGCCTGTGCTTAGTTGTCTTGCACCGGGCTTTCTTGTTGGTGAAGAAATTCCTTTAGTGCCATACAAGCCTGCCACATTGGTAATTGTGTCGCCTTTTATCCATGTCCATTGGTTGGTAGTAGTATTATATTTCCATAAATCATTAAGATTGCCAACGCTTGTACCCGCACTGTAACCGTAACCACCAAACAACCATAAATTATCCGAAGCATCCCTCCAGGTTACACAGTTTTTTCGAGCTCCCGGTTTATTGCCTGCTGCTGCAACACCAATTGTTCCGTAATAAGACTTTTTGTTGGGAGTGCTATCTCCATGTATCCACGCCCATTGATTTGTGACAGGCGAATATTTCCATAAGTCATTCAGATAACCAGAATTTTTTGTAGCACAACCTCCACCACCAAACATCCACAGGTTACCGGCCATATCTTTCCAGTTATTACTTCTGTTTCTTGCGCCGGGTTTATTTTGGGGTGCAGGTAAACCTTTCGATCCATAAATTCCAAATTTATTTACTACACTATCGCCATGTACCCATGACCAATTAAAAGATTGCGGGAAGAGGGTGTTAAATGAAAAAGCACACAATACGATAACGAGTAAAAGTGGTTTCATAACAAATGGGTTTTCAAAATGGATAATGACCGGTTCGGTTAAACTGTGTTCACTTGCCTTAATAGTTTATATTATTTGAACGATTATTTATTGTTTGTTGTTATAGTTTTTTCAGGAAAAATTTGGTTTTATATTGGGCTAACTAAAAGTATGTCTTTTTGGGGTATAAATAATATAAATAAACATTTATATAAAGATAATTTTTTAAAATTAATGTGTAAATTATTGATTTATATAATTTAAAATTTGTTGCTACCAATTCTAATTAATTGCTAATGACTTCCCCGGGTTATATTAATTTATCGCCTGGTAATGTTTAACAGATTTAATTATTAGAAAAATTGCGCAAAAGCATTGCTTTTTTGCAACATAAACCAATGCTGTATTTGAAGGTTTGTTTGAGGTAATTTTCACTTTTGAATACTTACATAAGCAATGCTATGAACAGGTTTTGCAATAACTTTACAAAAAATAATTGATGGGCGTGCAAACAGATACATACGAAGAGATTGATACAGATGTTTTAATAGGAATAGAAAAGCAATTTCAGATTGTGGTTTGGAACGATGAAGTCAATACTTTTGATTGGGTGATAGAAACACTGATAAAGGTATGTGGGCACACACAGGAACAGGCAGAACAGTGTGCTTTATTCATACACACTAAGGGCAAGTATGCAGTAAAAAATGGAGACTATGATGAGCTAAAACCCCAAACCGACGCCATAACCGAACGTGGCATAGATGCTACTCTGGAAGTAACTGCATAAGTTTCAATGATGCACATATTTTTCCAAATTTCATAATTCATAATTCATACCATATCCCAATCAACCATTAACCTAATAACCCAATTAACCAATAAACCAATCAACCAATCAACCAATCAACCAATAAACCAATAAACCAATAAACCAATAATCCAATCAACCAATAAACTAATTAACCAATAACCAATAACCCAATCAACCAATTAACTAATTAACCCTTCTTGCCCCTCCACATCCTCGATAGTAAATTATGGTTTCCACCTGTAGAAGATGCTTTGGAAGATGGATTGTTAGCTATAGGAGGCGACCTTTCAACCGAACGATTACTACTTGCATATAAAAATGGGATCTTCCCATGGTACGATGGTACATTACCACTTTGGTGGTCTCCCAATCCAAGATTTGTTTTGTTTCCGGGGGAAATCAAGATTAGCAAAAGCATGCAATCAATGCTTAAAAAGGAAACATTTCAATTTACAACCAACAAAGATTTTGCTTCAGTAATAAAAGCCTGTAAAACTAAACCACGTGAAGGGCAGGAGGGAACATGGATAACTGATGAAGTAGAAGAAGCTTACAAACAACTTCATAAAATGGGTTATGCGCATAGCGCAGAAGTTTGGCAGAATAACCAATTAGTCGGCGGTTTGTACGGTATAAGAATAGGGAACGTATTCTTTGGAGAAAGCATGTTTAGTCATGTAAGCAATGCAAGTAAATATGCATTCATTAAGTTAACACAACTACTAAAAGAAGATGGAGTTCAACTAATAGATTGTCAGGTTTATACTACCCATTTAGAAAGTTTGGGTGCAAAAATGATCAGCAGGAATGAGTTCATAAAATTGATTGGTCAATTAGTTTTGGATAAAATATGATACATTAACCCAATTAAAACATCAAATCAAAACATTTCTGTTGCGCTTTTTCAAATAGTAATGCCAAAAGAAGAAACTCGCCAACGAACGACAAGGTTTCCATTTCTCTGAAAGCAGCAATACTTCTTCTTTGGATTTTGCTGCAGTTAATTCTCTTATAGTGGTAATAACCGCCACATCTCCTATAGGAAAAATATCTTTTGCCTGCAGGCAAAACATGAGGTAAATATCAGCCGTCCAATCGCCTATACCGTTTACAGATTTCAGTTGTTCCCTTACTTCTGATTGCGAAAATTTTGACAAGTCATCCAATTTAATTTTTTCTTCTAAAATGGCTATGGACAAGGACCTTAGGTATTTAGCTTTCTGTCGGCTTATCTGGCAGGCCCTCATTTCTTCATCAGATAACCGGAGCATTTCTTTAGGAGAAAAGGATGGGATGTAATTGTTTAGTTTGTTGAAATGTGCATTGGCAGATTGCAGGCTTACCTGCTGTTCCAATATTATTCTGGAAAGTGAAACAAAACCTTGCGGCTTTGAGAAGTTGGGTGGTACACCATATTGAGATTGTATTTGAAAGAATATGTTGTCAAGTTTAATAAGCTGTTTTACATCATCACCGTTTATTATTTTACTCATTAAAGCAGATTTTTTTTACCATAAACACACAAAGTAACATCAACATGAAACTTAAAAGTGAATTACATTTAAATGCAATAAAAAACTTTATGATTCTTCGTGACTTTGTCACTTAGAGCCCGCCCCTTCAGTAATGCGGGGTTTAAAAATAAAAATTGTACCTAATGACCAATTGACTTTTTGACTCAATGACTGAACTTCTTCTTCAGCAAAGCCAATGCATCACCTAAAGGCACTGCAGGTTCGGGTTCTTTCTTTTGAAAAGCCGGGCGATTGTTTTGATAGTTGAAGTGTTGTTTTTCTTTGCGTTGTGGTGCTTCTTCCGTTTGTTTGATGGAGAGGTTAATCCGTTTTCTTGCAACATCTACCTCCAGCACTTTTACGGTTACGTGTTGGTTTAGTTTCAGCGCTTCGTTTGGGTCGCTGATGTATTTGTGGGCTATTTCGGATACATGCACAAGTCCGTCTTGTTTTACACCTATGTCAACAAAAGCGCCAAACCTTGTGAGGTTGGTGACCACACCGGGTACTATCATGCCGACAGTTACGTCTTCAATTTTGTAAATGTTAGCAAACTCAAACTGCTGCACTTCGCTTCGTGGGTCCAGGCCGGGCTTGCGCAACTCATTCAATATATCTTTGATGGTTAGCGTACCAAACTGCTCGGAAATATACTTTTGTGGCTCTATCTTCTTAATGAGTGTTTCGTTGGCTACAAGGTCTTTTACCTGTGCGTTTATGTCCTTTGCCATTTGCTCTACAAGCGGGTAAGTTTCGGGGTGTACGGCACTTGCATCTAAAGGGTTTTCGCCGTTTTTGATGCGTAGAAATCCTGCACATTGTTCGTATGCTTTGCCGCCTAATCTTGCTACTTTCAATAGTTCTTTTCTGCTGGTAAATGCACCATTTTCGTTTCTGTACCGCACAATATTTTCGGCCACCGAAGGACCTATGCCGCTGACATATGCCAACAAATGTTTGCTTGCTGTGTTGAGGTTTATGCCTACCGCATTTACGCAACTCACCACCGTTTGGTCAAGCCGTTCTTTAAGCCTGAATTGATTTACATCGTGTTGGTATTGGCCCACACCAATGCTCTTGGGGTCAATCTTTACCAACTCTGCCAACGGGTCCATCAACCTGCGGCCAATACTTACAGAACCTCTCACCGTAACATCATAATTAGGAAATTCTTCACGGGCAATATCGGATGCGCTGTAAACAGATGCACCGTCTTCGTTGACCATAAACACCGGCAGCCCGAAGTTGAGTTTCTTAATGAATTGTTCCGTTTCACGGCCTGCTGTACCATCGCCAATGGCAAAGGCTTGTATGTCGAACTCCTGCACCAAACCACGGATAATATGTTCGGCTTCGTATTGTTTGTTGCCTTCGTGTATGTAGATGAGGCTTGTTTTTTTCAGGTCGCCTTTTTCATCAAGACAAACAACTTTGCAGCCTGTTCTATAGCCGGGGTCAAGTGCAAGAATTCGTTTGCTGCCCAAGGGTGAACTTAGCAACAACTGTCGCAGGTTTTCTGCAAACACATTGATGGCTTCTTCATCGCCTTTTTGTTTCAGTGCTGTTCTGCATTCGGTTTCCATGGCGGGTTGCAGTAGCCTGCGGTAAGCATCTTTTATGGCTTTACGAATGTGTTCGCTACAGTTGCTCATACCTTTTATGTATTTGCTTTCCATCAGCTCTATAGCTGTTTCTTCATTTGGCGAAATGCCCATGCGGAGGTAGCCTTCTAGAAAACCACGAAGTATGGCTAATATCCTGTGCGATGGTATTTTGTGAATCGGCTCGGTAAAGTCGAAATAATCTTTGTATTTGATGCCTTCGGTTTCTTTGTCGGTCAGTACTTTGCTTTGGAGTGTTGCTTCGCTTTCAAATAATCTCCTCATTCCTGCACGAACGATTGCATCTTCATTGATGGTTTCGGCAATAATGTCACGGGCACCTTGCAGGGCTTCATCGGCAGATTTTACAATGTCATTTAAAAATTCTGCAGCTTTTGTTGCTATATCAAAATCCTGTTGCAATAAGAGCAGATCGGCTAATGGTTGCAAGCCGTTTTCTCTTGCCGTTTGTGCTTTGGTTTTCCGCTTTGGCTTGTAAGGAAGGTAAATGTCTTCCAGTTCTGCAAGGGTAGTTGCTTTGTCCAGTTTTGCCTGCAAAGCTTCAGTCATTTTACCCTGCTCGGTTATGGAGTTTTCAATGACTGCTTTTCTTTCGCTAAAGTCTTTATAAAACTTTGCTTCATCTTGTATCTGCTGAATCTGCACTTCGTCCAATCCACCGGTTTTGTCTTTACGGTACCGGGCAATGAAAGGAATAGTAGCGCCTTCGGCCAATAAATCTATAACTGTAGAAACCTGTGCAGCCCTTATGTTGAGTTTAGAGGAAATTGTTGGGATCATCTTTTGATATTGGTTTGTTCGTTAATTGGTTTATTCGTTAATTGGTTAATTGGTTAATTGTTTTATTCTTTGATTAGTTAATTAGTATATTGTGATATTGTTTTTGATTAATAGTTTATGCTTTTCATCGTTTCTAGGGTTTCGTTTTTATCATATTGGGTTTTTCTAAACTCTAAACTCTAAACTCTAAACATTAAATGTCGTATAGCAGTACATAGGTTACACTTTTCGCTTACCGTTAAGAACAACCGAATTTTATGGTTGCCCTTAAGGGCGGTTAAGGCTCACTATTGTAGCATAACATAGGTTACACTTTATATATTTTT
>JANPGE010000205.1:0-7482 GCA_031423805.1 Segetibacter sp.
TCCGCAATCAATTGAACCTTCTCTTGCTTAAATTCTTTGCTGAAATGACGCATTTGCCTAAGTTTTATTTTCATAAATTTACCATTTGTGAAAAGTTATTAACCAAACTTGGCGTCAACGTATATCATGAGAGATCAGTTGCACTCAATTTTTAGTAAGTGATGTTAAAAGCCGAATAACGAACTTTTGCTGGTGAAAAAATTAAGCCGTGCACATAAACCCTAAACTCTAAACCCTAAACGTTGCTTAAACCTCTTGAACCTTTTAAACTTCTTAAACCCTAAACTCTAAACTTGTCCTCCCAACCCACCATCTGGCAAAAAATGGGTCTCCACGATTGGTTCCTTAAAAAGGAAGCCATCGCTACGACCCATGAAGCTGTAAGACTCACCCCCGACGATGTATTCAAATACATTGTAGAGAAATTTCAGGAATCAATCGCCCAACTTTCGTTTGCAAATCGTATCGTCTTTTTTCACGAATATATTGTATGCTTCAATCCCGAAGATTACAACGAGTTTATGAACAATAAAAAGGGCATCTTCGGTTTGATCATTCACGAATCGGTCAAGAAATTTTACGAAGTATTAAAGACCTACCGGGAACAGGGAAAAACGGTGGAACCATCCAGCAACAAGTGGGTTTTTCGATTTGTATCCCACCCGGATTATGGACGGGGTGACAAGAGTTTTATCGGCAAATTATTGCCCAATGCGGTGCAGCAAAAGGAAGAGAACCTGCGGGTAACTTTTATACCCCGTCAAACAGGTATTGCCGAGAGTTTCGACATCAGCGACGATATTCTCAAAGACTTTACTTTCTACAGCGAAGGCTATTATGAAGTGCCCTACCAGGAGAGTTTTGTGTTGGATGAAAATGCTGCGGCCATTGCACAAGCCAAGGTTTTGGCAAGGTTTGAAACCATCGTTCCCGATAGGGAATATGCTGGTAAAAAGATTGAATACCTGATGAAGGATGAAGACATCTTTGTAACCGGAAAAGAAGATAAGAAGGAAGGGAAAGGCATTTTTAAAATCCCGTCAGAATGGGTAAACGCACCTCATCTTCGGATTCGATTCAACAAAGATGATAACAAATTTTATGTAGCATCTTTTGGTGAAAAGACGGTATTGAATGAAGTGGAAATGCAACTAAGCCAACCCGACAACCTTCATTGGAGCGAACTGCCCATCAACTCCAAAATGGTTTTAAACGGCATCGTTGGAGTCAATATTTTTAAAGCGTAAAACATGATCTATAAGTTATGAGCTATGAACTATAAGGTATAAACTAAACTCTAAACTCTAAACTCTAAACTCTAAACTCTAAACTCTAAACCCCAAATGAACTCCATTCTTTCCATAGCTTTACTGACCATTTGCATGCTGCTGCTTGCAGCCAATTTTTACGACATTAAAAAAAGCAACAACCCATAATGGCTCAAAACTATTTTGGCATAACAGACATTGGTAAAAAGCGAACCAACAATGAGGATAGCTTTATCGCTGAACCCCTATCCGGGCAAGGTTTAATCATAGCCTGTGTCATAGATGGTGTTGGTGGCTACGAAGGTGGCGAAGTGGCTGCAAAGATAACTCATGATGTAATTTTAGAAAGATTAGGAAAGCCCTTTTCTGATTATAAGAAAGTATTGCAGGAGTGTTTAAAATTAGCTAATAAAGCAATAGACGATGAAAAAATAGCTACACAAATCAACGAGAGAATGTCTTGTGTCGTTACCCTTGTATTGGCAGATGTACCCAATAACAAATTTTATTTTGCCCATGTTGGCGATACAAGGTTATACCTGTTAAGGGATAATTCATTGGTAAAAATATCACGTGACCAATCCTTTGTTGGTTTTTTGGAAGACGCCGGCAAGCTAACAGAATACGAGGCCATGCATCATCCCAAACGCAATCAGATTAATAACGCACTTGGTTTTCTTAAGGAAATTAATGCTGACAATTATATTGAAACAGGTGAATCTCCATTTCTACCCGGGGATATAATTATGTTATGCACCGATGGACTTACTGATCTTTTGGACAATGCTGCAATGAATAATATTTTGTGTTCTGAAAAGGGTTTACAAACCAAAGCAGAAAACCTGGTAAGTGCAGCCAACGATGCCGGAGGAAAAGACAATATAACTGTCGTGTTGGTACAAAATGACAAACCGGTTACAGTTCACACTCCCACTCAAGGTCAGGCATTAACCAGGAATGTGCAAGGGAATGAAATTTATAGTGCTACTACTATGAATACCAACAATAATCCTGAAAGTGAGAAAAGCATTTCTGCACCAAAACCTAAAAACAGAGGAGTAGTAAATTTATTGAAACTATTGTTCCTGCTGATTATTGCAGCATCAGGTTGGTTAGTTTACCAAAACTTTTACAACGCCAAACAACACAAAAAAGAACAACAAGGCCTGGTCATAAAAACGGACCGAAATCCACAGGAACAACTACTGTTAGACAGCATCACACACACAACTACAAAGGAAGTTTTCATACTCAATCAGGCAGGTAGTTTGCCAATTGTTGTTTCTGATTCTATCAATTTAAATAATGACACCCTACACATCATCGGTAACGGGGTAACTATCGTTGCCGACAGCACTTACAAAGGACCGGCATTTATTTTATCATCCAATTGCAAACACATCATTTTTGATAGCCTGACCATTCAAAATTTTGATGTAGGTATCATTGCCAACAACAAAGCATTGGTATTGAGAAATGTACAGTTTAAGAATTGCCGGGTGCCTGTGCAGTACCAGTTTTTGTTTAAGGATAGGCCGGTAGTAAATGGCAGGTTTGCCGACACAGTTTTTTACAATTCAGATGTTGCCAATCCATAAGTATTTTTTCAAGCATGATTTCCAACAACAGTATATTTTTTGGTAGAAAGTCCGAACGTATTTTCTTATCGCTCATTACCATGGTTATGGGCTTCCTTTTTTTCCAGTTATTCGCGGTCCTGAAAAAAGATTTTGCAGATGTTCCCAAGCGAATGGCTGATGGAACCATGATGAACCTGAACGATGAAAAGACCGGCGAACATCTGAAGGTTTTGCTGGAGAAAGGTTTTTATTTCGAAGATCCAAAAGACATCAACCTGGTCAGCCAAACCGTAAATAACAATTACAAACCTGACGATGAAATCATTGATAACATTGGTGAACTGAACAAAAGCAAATACAACATCAGCACAGAAACAGCTGAAAAGCAAGGCGGCGAAGTTTTTAAGAAAAGAGTGAAAATTGAAAAGGCTTTGCTTGGGTTTACGGATGCTGATTCATCCTTGTTTGAGCAGGAACTTCGTCAACCAATGCAGGTGTCTTCAGCCAACAAGCTGGAAATGGGGGATGGCATGATTAGTGGCATCATTAAAACAAAAACTAATCAAATTGTTCCCGGTGTGTTGGTTCGTTTGCAAATGTTGTTTCCCAAAGACAGCCTCTATAGCAGCAATGTGAACGATATTGAAAATACGGTTGTTTCATTTGCCAAAGGTATCAGGAAGATATATGTGCTCGACTCAAACAAAACCCGTCAATTGCAGTCTGTGACTCTGTTTGCACGAACTGATGCCAACGGTTTGTTTGCTTTCACAGGACTACCTGCTAACCGGTCATTTGTAGTTTTGCCTTTGCAACCTGGTTTTCAATTTGGACGTTCGCAGGGTGTACAAAGCCTTGATAAAAATGTGGTGTTAAACTTTTTTCAATCGCCTGATAAAATCAAACTTTTCAGCAGCAAAGACTTCAACACATTAAAAAAGGAAAAAGCTTTTATTGTTCGTACTCCGCAGGAAGCGACTACCTGGTTTTGGATAATTGCTACTGCATTTGTGTTGTCGTTTTGGCTGCTGCATTTATTTTTAACCGCAAAGTTTCCAGAAACTGACCAGTTCATTTTACCATTGTTGATGGTGCTTGTTGGCCTGTCATTTCTTACACTGCTAAGCCTGCAGGATCCGCTGCGGGACAGGTTTTTTGCAAAAAGTACTTTGTTTTATTTTGAGGGTGGAATGTTGGGCATATTTGTGTTGATGCTGTTCAATCTCCGCTACTTCACTACAGATTCACCTCTTTACCGCTTATTCATTTTTAAGGGAATAAATAAAGCTGCAAATGGTTGGCCTTGGGCATTGTTGGCTATGGGTTTGCTGGTGTTAACCATTCTCTTTGGTACAGGCCCGGAAGGTAGCGGCGTTAAAGTGAACCTGCTCGGTTTTCAGCCCAGCGAAATTGTAAAATTTCTGGTTATCTTATTCCTTGCAGGCTTCTTTTCACTCAACGAAAAATTCATCAGCGAATATGCTACACTAAGCAAAAGAGGATACTTTTTTCTGTTTGCATTGATAGCGATTATTGCTACAGTATTGCTATTTCTCATCCTCGGCGATCTGGGACCGGCAATGGTTTGCTGTTTTACTTTCATCATTTTATTTTCTTTTTCCAGGGGCGATTTTGCAGATATGATTGCATCCATTGTCCTCTATGTGGTATGTATCTGGTTGCTGAAAAATATTTGGATTGCAACATCAATAACAGTTGGTGCAATGATATTGTACATGTGGCTTTATAAGAAGCAATTGAGCGAATCATCTATCATGGCCGTTGTACTAATAGCCGGGTTTTTATTGCTCGATCAGGTGCCTGTTTTGCAAAAGGTTTTCCCTGGTCCGGTGCAGCGGCTTACCGACCGCAAAGCCATTTGGCAAAACCCATGGGACAATGAAGTGTATGGCGGTGACCAGGTTGCTAATGGCATTTGGGCAATGGCAGGTGGAGGCATCTCCGGTCAGGGTACCGGTGAAGGTTTTGCAAAGGCAATACCCGAAGCGCATACAGATATGATACTCCCCGCAATGGGAGAAGAGTTTGGGTGGACGGGCATTCTGTGTATTTTTATTTTGTTTATGCTTTATCTGCATCGTTCTTTTATTGCGGGAAGGCAAACGGGTACGCCGTTCATGTTTTACTTGTGCGCTGGTATAGGAATCAGCACATTCATTCAGTTCCTTTTGATAGCAGGAGGGTCGACCGGGGCATTGCCTTTATCAGGTGTGGCTTTGCCTTTTATGAGTTATGGCGGTTCTTCCTTGCTAACCAATATGTTGGCGGCAGGGTTTGTATTGTCCGCATCCCATTTAAGAGGTAGTGCTGCGCAAATGAAATTCATTACCCGGCAACAAGATAAAAACCTGATGCCTGCTTTAGTGGCTGCATTTATTGGTATTATTTTATTGGGGGTAAATGTATCAGGCTATATTTTTCACAACGATAAATGGGTGGTAGAACCTTCACTGGTGGCTGATAAGAGCGGGGCAAGAATGTTTAGTTATAATCCCAGAATCAACATTTTAATGAGCCGGTTGCAGGCCGGAAACTTGCTTGACAGGCAAGGTAGAATATTAGCTACGAGCAATGTTTTAGAAATAAAAAAGCAGCAGGATTCGCTCATTGCATCTGGCATAAGCAAAGAATCGTTGGATGCTTTTGCCTACAAACGGTTAGACCGGTATTATCCTTTTGGCGTGCAAACATTTTTCTGGACAGGGGATGCAAATACCGGTGTATTCAATGGATCAACTAATGGTTATTTTGCAGAGTACGAACATGCTGCAGAGTTGCGTGGTTTTCCTTCGCCTACAGCAAAATTTCAGGTAAGTGCACACAGATATCGGGAAGATAAATTTCTGCCACAAATCGAAACTGAAATGACCGTGAGTAAAAGAGACTATTCAGCACTTGCTCCATTGTTGCTTGCAGGAATCAACAGCGATGCAGTTACACATTTCAAACAACAGGACAGAAGTGTACAACTGACTATTGACGCGGCATTGCAAACAAATATTAATCAGGTATTGGCTACTGACGATAGTGTGAAAATAAAACGTGTTTCTGTAGTAGTTATGGAAAGTAACACAGGCGATGTTTTGGCCTCTTCATCATTTCCCTTAGCGCCGGTTAATGATTATGATCGTCTTACGCTTAGTGAACAGGAGCTCAATCGCTTGCCCGGCTGGAATGTAAACAGCGACCTGGGTTTTACTTACGCAACACAGCCTGGTTCAACAGCAAAATTGATTACAGCATTATCTGCTTTCAACAAGCTGGGCGAACGGGCAGCCACATTGACCAAACACATTTTGCTGCAAGACCTCATACGCATTAAAAGTCTTGAGCCTGATGAAGCAGGTGACATAAACATAGAAAGAGCCATTGTAAAAAGTAACAACTCATTTTTCATACGCCTCGCCAATGAAGAAAGACTGGAAGAAGAGATGGGAAATTTGTACCTTAAAACTGGTATGTTCTTACATGGCGTAGGAGGTTTTTTTTATGAAAATGATCAGAATCTGGAACAGCAAAATAAGTGGCGGGAATTTTGGCGCAAAATAGAATTTACAAGCATCAAAAGCTACAATCCCAACAACATAAAGCGAACCCGTGGAAAAGGAATTTCGGGTATGTCGTGGGGGCAGGGTGAGTTGATTGCAACTCCTGCCGCAGTGGCCCGTGTTGCAGCCGGCATAGCCAACAATGGCCTGCTAATGCCAAACCGCTTTGTAAAAAGTATCGGTGGAAAGCAGACAACGTTTTTAAAAGGAACACCATTAGTAAATGACCCACTGGCAGCAGCTCATCTAAAAGATTACATGCTGAAACAAAGTGCCGGCAAAGCCGAAAAGTTGAAATTGGTTGTAGCCGGAAAAACAGGTACACCCGAAAGAATCTGGAAAGGCCAACGAATGAACGATGGATGGTATGTTTTCTTTGCACCTAAGGCTAACGGCCCCGGTTATATTGTAACCTGTATAAGATTGGAAGCCGCCAAAGGCAGCAGCGAAGCCGTTAGGCTTGCCGGAATGTATGTGATACCACAACTATTGCAAAGAGGCTACATCAAGAGTTTTGAAGGGCAGACAAATGTGAAACCGGTTACAAAAAAAATGGATGCCCCCATTGATGTTGCGGGTACGGTTGACTCGTTATAAACTTCTTAGTTTAAGATGAATCAAATGTCATTCATTTAACAAAAGGTGATAATAGCCCAATAGTAGCACTGAACCATAGACGTGCGACGCCCAAAATGCTAGATCAAGGAATAGTTGCTGGCTACAAAAAATCCCTCAACAAAGGAGCAAATAATAATTTCCGTCAAATTACAGGAAGATTAATCCAACACCCACAGCACCACTGGCTTTTTACTTTTTATACCAAATGGAATTATAATGCAGACCAAAATTGATCTAAAAAAATATAACTGTATGAGCAAATACTGATAATGTTTTTCTTCGGAAGACTTTTTGTAAGGTTACCTACAAATATTTCTAGTTCGTTAAGCGTTTTAAAAAACTGATTTGTAAACATTCTTTTATACTGTTGCCAAATTTTTTCAGCTGGATTTAATTCTGGACTATAAGGGGGTAAGAAAATAAGTATAATATTACTAGGTATTACTA
>JANPGE010000206.1:0-13802 GCA_031423805.1 Segetibacter sp.
GCAGGACTTTTTAGTTTTGGAACCAACTCTTTTAATACTTTTCCACTATCGCCTTGTAATAAATGTATGTTAGAAATTTGGCTGAATCTTTTCTTTGCAATAGTATGATAATGTTCGCTTAGTTCTATAGAATAGAGTTCAACAAAATCATACGCTAATGCATACAAAGTATCACCAAGATATGTGCCTGTTTCAACCAAAGTTTTTAAGGAATACTTCTTTTGATAAGCTCTTAGTGCTTCTTGTTTTGAATAGTTAGATACAGGCAGTGGCTTACCCTTTTCTATCCACTTGTTGTGTTCTTTAAAAAAGAAATTCTGAAAGTATTTCCTTTCTGTTTTTGTAGGTAAAAATGATAATAGTTTACGCCAATGAGCTTTCATAATTGAATTTATTTTTTGAACCAAAAACAGCCGCAACCATAATTCTGCTTAGCAGCAAGTGCCGCATCAGCATTATCAATAAAACCACCTTCATCGGGTATTAAAGCAAATTCGATAAGCTGTAAAGGGGCAAAATAACTGATTATCTGATCGTAACTGTAAACACGATGTGCATTATACTCTATTCGTGGTATTCCCACCGGTGTCACAAACAAAACATCCCCACCTGGCCTCACTACTCTTTTCAACTCGTTTATCGCTTTCAAATCGCCTTGAGGGTCTATCACATCTCCATATCTACCAAGTCCAATATGTTCAATGGTATGCATACAGGAAATTGAAGGTTGAGAATCATCTTCAAAAGGCAGTTTGTTCAAATCTGCAAATGCAGATTCAAGTCCTGACAATTTCATATCTGCAGGGCGGTAATCATAAAACTTAACCGGAACAAAAGCAGAAACTATAGTACTGAAACTTAGCTTGGATGAAATGTCAACATGAAATTCTGGTCGGGTACGGGCCAAAACCCGGGCAGCCCACGCAGGATGATAAATATAATGCTGGTCAAATGGTGTAATTGATGTTTTGTCTTTAAGGCACGGATAAATGTCTTTCAGATTTACAGAAAAACGATCATCGCTAAATTTTCTGAATTTTCTGAAATCTCCAAAAAATTCAAATAACCGAATTACATTTTTAGGTAATCTTATTAAAACATCTTTTCCTCGCTGTATAAAATAATGTTTAAGAAACATTTGCTGGGGTTCTAAATTTTGTCAAATAAACGGATTATTTCTCAACAAAAAAGAGCAGGCTCTTTTTGAACCTGCTCTTCTATAAATATGCTTATAAATCTATATGTGTGATTGGATTTTTTTGTCCAATACTGATTTAGGAACTGCACCTATTTGCTTGTCAACTACTTTACCACCTTTTACAAAAAGTATAGCCGGTATAGAAGTAATGCCATAATTAACACTAAGGTTTGGATTTTGATCCACATTTACTTTCCCAATATTTACCTTACCGTCATATTCTTTAGCTAATTCTTCAACAACAGGCCCTATAGCACGACAAGGACCGCACCATTCTGCCCAAAAGTCAATTACTGTTAGTTTATCACTATCCAAAACGGTAGTTTGGAAATTTGCATCTGTAAATTCTAAAGCCATAAAATGTATATTTTATATTTGATTGTTAATACTGCCCATAAATAAAGACAAATTTAAAGCCAATGTACCTTACCTGCTTTTTTGACTTTTATATTTATGATAATATAACCACAAATGACAGGCTTAAGACATTTTCGAATGAAAAAATCAGGGTTTTATTGATAGAAATATGACAAAAACACCGAAAGCAAAATCTTAAAAAGGTCAAAGAAATTTATGTCATAAAAAAAAGGAACCTTCAGATTAGAAGGCTCCTTTTCATTTTTTATGCTCTTAAGTCTATTGTTTCACAAATTTGTTCACAGTTGTCTCACAACCATTTGCACAAACAGCTTTAATCATATAGCTGCCTGAAGGCAAATGTGCAACATTAACATTAATCAGGTTGTCACCTAAAACAACGTCAGATGCTTGTTGCATGATAACTTTACCTGCAAGGTCTGTAATTACTAATCTTACAGCATTGCTACCTGGAGCAGTTAGTACAACTTTTAAAGTAGCTTTAGTTGGGTTAGGATAAACTGCAGACATAGAAATGGAATTGCTTCTTACACCTTTTATCAAAACAACAAATGAGTAAGTAATTTTTCCATCTATATCTACCTGCTTCAACCTGTAGTAATTATTACCGTTAAATGGTTTCTCATCATAGTATTGATAAGACAATGTAGTTGAACTATTACCATTTGTTGCTTTTGTTGGAACGAATGTTAATGCACTGAAATTCTCTCCATCGGCAGACCTTTGTAACTCAAAACCACGGTTACCCTGTTCGGAGGCAGTTGACCAATACAAGTTGTTTCTTGAACCTGCTCTTTCACCTTTAAAACTTACGAGCTTGACAGGTAAAGCACTACCATTTGCTGTAATTGTAAAGGTACCTTCTGCACCAATTGGGTCATAATTAAAAACACGTATGTAAACCACCTGACCAACAGTTAACCCGGCAAGATTTAAAGTCTCTGATTGAGCATTTAATGAGTCATCAGCACAAGCTATACTGGTAAGTGTACCTGTACATGAGCCGGTAAATGCCTCCATTACCGCATCAAAGTTACCGTCGGGAACTACTGTTATAGATGCATCTCCGTTATAAAGTGCTGTAATACTAAACCAAACATCATCATTGGCATCACCGGTAAATCCATTACATGCATTTGCAGGCAGAGATTCGGTGGCACTAATTGTAGTTGCCGGAACAGTTACTCCTGCAGGCAAATCAATTGCACCTGTGCAAGGATCGTTAGGTGGTGGTGGTGGTGCACCAATAGTTGTAAAACTAAATATCTGCGTACAACCAACAGCAGGAACTCCGGCGTTTGTAGGGGTAACTGACCAATAATAAGTTGTATTGAAAGCTAATCCTGTAATATTTACTGTAGTATCAGGTGTGCTTCCAAGTGCGGTAGGAGGAGTAGTTGTTGCTAAAGCAACAGTGTACCCATCGGCACCTGTTACACTTGACCAGGTTAAAGTAGCAATAGGTGCAGATACGTTTGTGGCTAAATCTACTGGTGTCAATAAATTAGTACAAGGAGGAGGTGCAGGTGCATCAGCTATTTGAATACAAAATCCGCCGACAGCACCAGCAAAACCATCTACCATAATATAATAAGTAGTTCCTGCAGTAAGACTATTAGTAATGATATCAATTGGAGGTGCAACAGTTGTTAAATCAGCCTCATCACATGTACCTGGGAAGGCTTCGGTCAAAGTTAAATTTGGACACGCCCCTGTTGCAGTAAATAAAGCTATCCATGCATCAAGATCGGCGGTTGCATTTGGATTTTGGTTAATGGTAATCTTAACCGGCCCATCAACAGTTGGAGTATATGTGTACCAAACTGTATTGTTGGGTGTGGAACAGCCAAAGGTTGGTTCATTTGCATCAATTGTTGCCGTTTCTGTAGTCTGACAATCAGAAGGACCATTTAGCGTTAGTGGTATAGCATTACAAATGGTATCGTTTACAGGACCAGGAGGAATTGGTGCAGCATCTTTAATATGAATACAATATCCACCAACAGCACCGGCAAAACCATCTACCATTATGTAATATGTTGTACCCGCAACAAGATTACCGGTAACAATTTCTACCGAATCTGCTAAAGTAAGGTCAGCTTCGTCACAGGCACCGGGGAAAGCTTCAGTCAATGTAAGAGATGGACAAGCACCCGTTGGTGTGAAAAGAGAAACCCATGCATCTAAATTAGTAGTTGCAGCGGAATTTACACTCATAACTATTGTAGCAGGACCATTAGCGGCAGGCGTGTAGGTGTACCATGTAGTATTATTGGGTGTAGAACATCCGAAAGTTGGCTCACTTGCTTCTATAGTTGCAGTTTCGGTAGTCTGACAGTCAGAAGGGCCATTTAGGATAAGCGGTATTGCATTACAAATAGTATCGTTTACAGGACCGGGAGGTGGTGGAACAGCATCCCTTATATGAATACAATAGCCTCCGGTAGCCCCGGCAAAGCCATCGACCATAATATAATAGGTAGTACCTGCAACCAAGCTGTTCGTTACAATTTCTACAGAATCTGCAACAGTAAGGTCTGCTTCGTCACAAGTTCCTGGGAATGCTTCGGTTAAAGTTATTGATGGACATGTACCACTTGCAGTAAATAATGGAACCCAAGCATCCAGGTTTGTAGTTGCTGAAGGGTTAACACTCATTACAATTGTTACAGGACCGTCAACTGTTGGGGTGTAAGTGTACCAAAGCGTATTATTAGCTGCAGAACAACCAAAGGTTGGTTCATTTGCTTCTACGGTAGCTGTTTCAGTAGTCTGACAGTCTGAAGGACCATTTAATATTAATGAAATAGCATCACATATATTGTCGTTAAATGTAGCACCTAAAGTTGTAAAAGAGAATGCATTGCTGACACAAGTTCTGTTAGCAGTATCATTACCAGCTTCAGGTCTTACATACCAATAATAAGTGGTAAGTGGTGTTGTGCCAGGTACTGTTGTAGAAGTAACTCCACTTCCTACACTTCCAAGATTTGAATAATTAACACCATCAACACTAAACATTATGGTGTAACCCGTTGCACCTGAAACAGCGTTCCATGAAATAGCCGGCGGAATAGCAACCCCTGTTGCTCCATTGGCAGGAGATATATTAGTAGTACAAGGAACTATTGCTTTTAATGTCCATAGCGAAAAACTTCCACCACAGTTTGTTCTCACAAATACATAATTAACACCCGGCGTCAACCCTGTTAAATTTGCTGTGGTAGCTGTTGTAGGTGTACCTGCACCACTTGGTGTTATATTGGTTGTTTGAACAACATATTCATAGCCTACAGCACCAGTTGCTGCAGTCCAGTTTACAGTTGCTGAAGTACCGGTAACATTTGTGAGTATTAAATTTGTAGGGGGAAAACAATTAACCGGAGTAAAACGATAAACCTGACCTGTTGCAGGACGTGTATAGATTTTGGACTCAACCAGTGAACTAACAGTAGGCGAAGCAGATGCATCACTAAGTGATAGAAAATTTCCTACACCAATTCCTGCACTTGTAAGACCAATACCTGCTTTATCACCTGTTGGTGTACCAGCTTCCTGCTTATATCTAAATTCTATAACGTTTGTAGTTTCAAATAAAAGTGCCTCAAATGAAATTGAGGCAGCTGTTGCAGTATAGTCCCATAAAGCATTTGACCACTCAATTACGAATATTCTATTTGGGGCAACACCCGAAACAGTATATTTAAGATTAGTAGCAGATTGCAAATCCAGATCTGCCCACAATGGAGCAACTACAGGTCTAGCCCCTGCTAAACTTACAGGACCGCCTGCAAGTGAATCATAATAATAATTTTCATTTGCATCAGCAATAAAAGGTGCTCCAAATGTAAAATACCCATTTGCATTAATATTCAATGAAGAATATGAAGTACCGTTGTAAATAAAATTGAACCCTATTGATATTGCATTTGCATAGCCTTCGTCAGAAGTAGTGTATGCAGCGTCAGGTGAAACTAAGGTTGGGTTAATACCTGATGCCCCAAGTGAAACATAGGGGGATGTAGCTGTACTAAATGTATAATTAACCTGGGCATTGGTTAAAATTGCCAGGAACATCAACAATAGCAAGCAAGAGTAACTTTTAATCATAGCAGAGCTTTTTTCAATTGATAAATAAAGAAAACAAGGAGTATAAATTTTTACAATAATAAATCAAAAATGCACATTTACAAGTTTTATTACACCTGTATTTCAAAAAATAAATACAATGCAAGTTTTTAGTAAAGGCAGGATTTTACATAAACACAAAAAAATTACCTGGATCCACCTATACCTAAACCAATTGTACCTGAGGGCAAGTACCTGCCAGCCCCTTTAAATCTGGATTTCCAATAACTGTCATTCAGGTCACTCACCATAACTCCACCACTGGTTGCAGAATGTACAAATTTGTAGTTCTGCAAATAGACTCCAACATGAGATATATCGCGGCCTCCTGTATAGAAAAAAACCAAATCACCCTCATTCAAATCTTCCAATTTAATTTTTTGGCTTTCATTATACTGTTCCTGTGCAGTTCGGGGAACATTAACATTGTAAACTTCCTGCATAATCACATGACTAAAACCAGAACAATCTATGCAGTTTTTGGAAGTTCCTCCAATACAATAATCGGTGCCAAACCAATCATCAATTAGTTTTAGAAGATTTACATTTGTAAGGGTTTCAACAGTAGCATCTAAAACTATAGCATATTTAAGTTGAAGCCAATCTGCTTTTTCAATATCACCCGAATTGGATACTGGCTTTACGGAAGAGTTGTAAACATCTCTTTCCCTTTTCCGCTTTACAACTGAAGGCATTGTTGGGCTCATAGGATGCCTGGTAGTAACTACCTGTCCGGGACTCACAGAAATATCAAGAAATTTTGGGTCTTTTTGTTGCTTTTTTGCAACAGGCTTAGATGTTGCAGATGAATTATCTCTTGCAGTTAGCGATTTCCATTGGGAACAACTGCTTAAAAGGACAATCGAGGCAATACTATATATAAAATAAATAACTTTCATCTGGGTTTGGCAAAGTAACAGACTAATATTACAATATCAAAGATTTTAGCTTTTTTTTTAAGTTGAGTTAGTAACGGTTGTGGATAATCACCTTAAAGGTTACGTTACCATTTCCGATATTTGCAATCCATTATGCCTAAATTTTCACATCTCCACGTTCATACTCAATTCAGCCTTTTGGATGGGGCTGCTTCTATAAAAAGTTTGTATCAAAAAGCCATTAATGACAATATGCCGGCATTGGCCATAACTGACCATGGCAATATGTTTGGCGCCTTTGAATTTGTGGCAGAGGCTTACAAACACAAGAATGAGGATGGAACATTAAAAGTAAAACCTGTTGTGGGCTGTGAGTTTTATGTTGTTGCAGACAGACACAAAAGAGCTTTTACCAAAGAACAAAAAGATGAAAGATTTCATCAGGTATTGCTGGCAAAAAATAAACAGGGCTACGATAACCTTTTAAAATTGACTTCACTTGGTTATATTGAAGGCAGCTATGGTAAATATCCACGAATTGATAAAGAATTAATTTTAAAATATCATGAAGGATTAATAGCAACTACCTGCTGCCTTGGTGCCTATGTACCACAAATGATTTTGTCAAAAGGAGAAAATGAAGCTGAAGATGAGTTCAAATGGTGGCTTGATTTGTTTGGAGAAGATTATTACATAGAGGTTCAGCGCCATGGTATTAAAGATCAGGATAAGGTGAATGAAGTATTGCTAAGATGGGCAGTAAAGCACAATGTAAAAGTAATTGCCAGCAACGACAGTCATTACACCGATCAGGATGATTATAATGCACACGACATCCTGCTATGTATTAATACCGGCGAAAAGAAAAGTACACCGGGTTACGATGATTTTATAAATGATGATGTTCACATAAAGGAGCGCCGTTTTAAATTTCCCAACGATCAGTTTTATTTTAAGAAGACAGGGGAAATGAAGGAACTCTTTAAAGACATTCCACAAGCCATTGATTACACCAACGAAATAGTAGGCAAGATTGAATTGCTGGATTTAAAGAAAGATATCCTTTTACCAAACTTTCCCGTACCTATTGAGTTTCAGCGGCATGATATAAGTACACTCAACCAATGGGAATACCTTCATTACCTTACTTATGAGGGTGCAAGAAAACGCTACAGTGAACTTAGTACCGAAATTACAGAGCGGTTAGATTTTGAGTTGAATACCATTAAAACAATGGGCTTTGCCGGATATTTTTTAATTGTTTCCGATTTTATAAAAGAAGGCCGCAACATGGGTGTCTTTGTTGGCCCTGGTCGTGGTTCGGCTGCGGGTTCCGTAGTTGCCTATTGCATTGGCATTACCAATATAGATCCTATTAAGTACAACCTGCTTTTCGAAAGATTTCTAAACCCCGATCGTAAAAGCATGCCGGATATAGATACGGACTTTGATGATGAGGGACGTCAAAAGGTGATTGATTATGTTGTAAAGAAATACGGCAAAAACCAGGTAGCTCAAATCGTAACTTTTGGAACCATGGCAGCCAAAATGAGCATCAAAGATGTTGCACGTGTTTTGGATTTACCATTGGCTGAAAGCAATATGATGGCCAAGTTGGTACCTGACAAACCGGGTACTGAATTACGCCGTTGCTTGAAGGCTCCATTAACCATTAAAGAAGGCCCAAAATCGCTTGAAGAAAAGGAAGGCTTTGGTGCAGAAGACATAGAGAACATAAAAAAGCTTCGCGAAATATACAACAGCGATACCGAGCAGGGACGGGTATTGCATGAAGCGGAAAGGTTAGAAGGCTCTGTAAGAAATACCGGCCTTCACGCTGCAGGCATCATCATTGCGCCTGAAGATTTATCCAACATTATACCAGTGGCAACCAGTAAAGATTCGGAACTATTGGTTACACAAATTGCGGGTAATGTTATTGAAGAAGCGGGTGTAATTAAAATGGACTTTTTGGGGTTAAAAACCTTATCAATTTTAAAGACCGCTCTTGAATTAATAGATCAGAATCACGGTGTAAAAATAGATATAGACTACATTCCGCTTGATGATGAAAAGACTTACAAACTATATCAGCAGGGCGAGACAAATGCCACTTTCCAGTTTGAAAGTCCCGGTATGCAAAAACACCTAAGGGATTTGAAACCGGACAAATTTGCGGATTTAATTGCAATGAACGCCTTGTATCGTCCGGGGCCAATGGCTTATATACCTGATTACATAGAACGTAAGCTAGGTAAGGCCGAAATAGAATATGACCTTCCGGAAATGAAGGAATATCTTGAAGAAACTTACGGCATCACAGTATATCAGGAACAGGTGATGTTGCTGTCGCAAAAATTGGGTGGTTTTACCAAAGGTGAGGCCGATGTATTGAGAAAGGCAATGGGTAAAAAGCAAAAATCTGTATTGGACAAAATGAAAGTACAGTTTGTAAGTGGCGCTTCTGCAAAGGGTCACCCTGCAGAAAAGCTTGAAAAAATATGGACAGATTGGGAGGCTTTTGCACAATATGCCTTCAACAAGTCGCACTCTACCTGTTATGCTTTTGTTGCTTATCAAACAGCATATCTTAAAGCGCATTACCCAAGTGAATACATGGCTGCCGTTCTTAACCATGCAGGCAGCATAGAGAAGATTACTTTCTTTATGGAAGAATGTAAGCGAATGGGGTTGCTGGTTCTTGGCCCCGATATCAATGAATCCGGAAGAGGTTTTGCTGTAAATAAAAAAGGTGAAATTAGGTTTGGAATGATGGGGCTTAAAGGGGTTGGAGAAAATGCGATTGAAGTTATTCTTGAAGAAAGAAAAAAGAAAGGACCTTACTCAAATATTTTTGATTTGGTGAAAAGAGTAAACCTTCGTGCCGCCAATAAAAAATCGCTTGAAAGTCTTGCCTACAGTGGCGCTTTTGATTGTTTTAAAGAATACCATCGGGCCCAATATTTTGTAAATAAAGAAACAAACATTGCCGGGCTTGACATAATTATACAGTTTGGAAACCGCTTTCAGGCACAGGCCCAAAGCATTACCAACAGCTTGTTTGGCGACATGATTTCCATGGATATCCCTACCCCGCAATTACCCAAAACAGAGCCGTGGCCTTTAACCGAATTATTAGATTATGAAAAGGATGTTACAGGTATGTTTATGAGTGGTCACCCCCTTGATCATTACAAGTTTGAGATTAAACATTACGGGTTTACACCAATCAATGAATTTAATGAAGTGAAAGAAGCGCCACAATTGCAGCCTAATACAAGCAGGGTTTATCGTCTTGCAGGGTTGGTTACAGATGCGCAACACAGGGTTACTAAAACCGGGCGCAACTTCGGCAGTATGAGTATAGAAGATTTTACCGGAAAGACAGAGTTGATGCTTTGGAGCGACGACTATGTAAAATATCAAAACTATTTAGAAAAAGGGAAAAATATTTTAGTAACAGGTACCTTCAAAACCCGCTACAATAGTGAACAATATGAGTTTAAAGTATTGTCGGTAAACATGCTTGAAGTTACAAGGGAAACCTTTACCAAACAGTTGATTATGGAAATGCCTGCTAAGGCTATAACACCCGAGTTTGTAAATTTCATAGAGAAAAACGTAAGAACAAATCCAGGCAAAGCCACACTAAAATTCCATATTGTTGAACCAAAAGAAAATTTAAAATTCACGTTAAGGACCTTTGAAAAAGGATTTAACCTAAACGATGAGTTTGTTCATTTTATTGACAATAACAATGACATTGAAGTAAAAGTCATTTCAACCTAAAAATATTAATTGCCGCCCGGTTTTGGGGGACTTTTCAAAGTAGCCGGAGTGTAATTTCCATTTTGCTTGGGGCTAGGTTTAACAACAGATGCTTCAGTTCTTTTAGCAGGCTTTCCCCCACCATTATCTACGTGTACAGGTTCATCGCGATGTAGTGCATGAGCCATAGGCTTTTTAGCTGTGGTATCTTTTGAATTTACTGCCATTGCAGGTTTCATAACCGGTTGAACAGGTGCCTTTGTTTCAGATTTTGCTACCACCTGTTCTTTAGGCGTTTTGCATGCAACAGAGATAACAATAACTGTTAGTAGTAAAAAAAATATTGTTTTCATTTGTGCGAAATTAAAGAAGATTAAAGCATTTAATCAATTAGCAATTCATCACCCTTCTATTAAACGGGCAATTCCAAAAGCTGCTGCAGCTGCCAAGGCTCCAACCAGCACAACTTTCAAAGCACCCTTTATAGGAGGAATACCAGTCATACGGCTTTTAAAATAACCAAAAATAAACAGACAAATCAGTGTTACGATTGTCGAAATTTTCAATCCTTCAACATTCGTTTTTACAAAAAAGTAAGGTGACAATGGAACCATACCACCAACCACGTAAGAGAAGGCAATGTTGAAGGCACTTTTTCGGGCTCTTTTCTCATCGGGCTTGTCTAATCCTAACTCATATTTCATCATGAAATCAACCCACTTTTCTTTATCTTTTGTCATTTCCTCTACAGCCTGTTCCTGAACTGCTTTACTTAAACCAAGGTGCTCAAAAAACTCTCTTACTTCTTGTTTCTCTACTTCAGGTACTCTTTCAACTTCGTCATATTCTCTTTTAAGTTCCGAATTGTAATGATCCACTTCTGTTTGACCTGCTAAATAACCACCAAGCCCCATAGCAATTGATCCCGCAGCTACCTCTGCCAATCCAGCAATTACAATCAGACTTGTACTACCATCATTTAGTCCGCTTAAGCCAGCAGCAAGAGCAAAGGGAACTGTTAGTCCATCACTCATACCTATCACAATATCTCTAAGTACATCAGAACTTTGTGAGTGTTCTTCGTTGTGATGAAGATGTGTATCTAACATAAACTGCAATTTGTAACGAAAGTCCGATTTTTTATAAAAGAAACAACGAATACTAAAAACAAATAACTGTTTTTGTATTCGTTGAATTTAAAGTAGATGAATAATCTTGAAGAAAATTGATTCTATGAAAGAATTTGCAAAGACTTCCTGATTATTTCAACACATTCTATTATTTGATCCTTAGTAATATTTAAAGGTGGAGCAAAACGTATTTTATCGCCGTGAGTAGGTTTTGCTAACAAGCCATTTTTCATTAGTTCCAAACAAAATGTCCAGGCGGCTTCAGGGTCTGCATGTTTGATGACTATCGCATTTAGCAAGCCTCTCCCTCTTACCAATTCTATTACAGGTGATTGTAGCTTTTCTAATTCATTGCGAAGCAACAAACCCATTGCCTCTGCATTTTCGCTCATATTTTCATCTTTTAAAACCTGCAATGCAGTCATAGCAACAGCACATGCCAATGGATTACCACCATAAGTAGAACCATGCTCGCCGGCTTTAATATTTAGCATAATCTCATTGTCTGCCAATACCGCCGATACCGGCAAGACTCCGCCGCTTAATGCTTTACCAAGGATAAGTATATCAGGCCTTACATTTTCATGATCGCAGGCCAACATTTTTCCGGTACGGCAAAGCCCCGTTTGTATTTCATCTGCAATAAAAAGTACATTATATTCAGTACACAATTCCCTAACCCCTTTCAGGTAGCCATCTGTAGGTAAAACTACTCCTGCCTCACCCTGTATGGGTTCTACCATAAATGCAGCTACATTTTTATCCTGAAATGCCTTTTCAAGTGCCACAAGGTTATCATAAGGAACAATTTCAAAACCTGGCATAAAAGGTCCGAATTTGCTGTAGCTACTTGGATCAGTTGAAGATGATATTGCTGCCATGGTTCGGCCCCAGAAATTATTTTCCGCAAATACAATTTTGGCTTGGTTATCAGGAATGCCTTTGTTTACATATCCCCACCTGCGGGCAAGTTTAATGGCAGTTTCTCCACCTTCTACCCCGGTGTTCATGGGCAATACCTTGTCGTAACCAAAATAATCTGTAATGTACTTTTCATATTCACCCAAAAGGTTGTTGTGAAATGCACGGCTTGTAAGGGTTAATTTAGTTGCTTGCTGCACAAGAGAATCAATAATTTTTGGATGACAGTGACCTTGATTAACAGCAGAATAACCACTAAGAAAATCAAAGTACCGGTTTCCATCTACATCCCAGAGATGAACACCCAAACCTTTTTCTAATACAACTGGTAATGGATGATAATTATGAGCCCCATGTTTATCTTCCAGATCAAGAAAATAAGCTGTTTTAGCACTTGCACTATTTGTAAGCATGATAGTAAGATTTAAAATGATAGATGATAACTTTTAGCTTATTGCTAGAAGTATATGATAACTTAAATAATAAGAATGGAAAGGAAAGTTGACAAAAACCAATTGATAAATGCCTTTTATTAAAGGCTACAGGGGTGATCGAGAAAATCTAAATTGAGACTAAGAAATGCCATACAATCATTTTTGCAGGTGCAAGATACGATTATAAGTTTGAAAAAAATTAAGATACTGCTCCAACAATAGCTTCAGGCTTTACCACATCCTTATGCATCCTGCTTAAAAACCTATGCATCTGATCCATTCCTTTCACATCATCGACTACCATCAGGAACATTTTTCCGGCTTGTTTCAGCCTTGCTTTGTTGGTGCCGGTTTGCAGAAATGATAAGACTTTTTTGAAAGTCTCTGATTCAAAATAAGGTGAGTCGGGGCGGTTGATGAAGTAACAGCGTAGTGTATCGTCTTTGAGAGACATTTTCTCAAAACCTATGTCCACAGCCAGTTTTCGGCAGCGGACTGTAGTAAACAAATCCTCGACTGATTGTGGTATTGGACCAAATCTATCCAGCATTTCTACTTTAAATTCATTCAACTCCTGATCGCTATCACAGTTATCGAGACGGGTATAAAGACTTAATCTTTCGGTGATACTATCTACATAAGCATCAGGAATTAAAATTTCCAAATCAGTATCAATTGTGCAATCTGAAACAAAGTCATCCTGCTTTTGTATCTCTTCTTTAAACAAGTCCTGAAACTTGCTGCGCTTCAATTCCTTGATGGCTTCGTTCAGGATTTTCTGATACATCTCAAAACCTATTTCCGCCATAAAACCTGTCTGTTCGCCACCCAGCATATTACCCGCTCCCCGAATGTCCAGGTCTCTCATGGCTATCTGAAAACCGCTACCGAGTTCGCTATGTTGCTCCAGTGTTTGTAAACGCTTACGGCTATCAACAGGCTGGGTTCTCATGGGCGGCGCCATCAG